>JAPLLS010000045.1 GCA_026387435.1 Candidatus Omnitrophota bacterium | reverse complement strand
ATGGAAGATATCCTGAAAATGAAGAAGTTAAAGTTTTCGATCAATCGCGCGGGTTCGATTTTCACTTTATTTTTTACTGACAGGCAAGTTTGTGATTACGCCGGTGCCAAGACTTGTGATACCAGAAAATATGCCAGGTTCTTCTGGTCTATGCTGGAGCACGGAGTAAATCTTCCTCCATCCCAGTTCGAAGGTAATTTTATTTCTTTTGCCCACCAGAAGCGCGATCTGGAATTTATGCTGGAAACGTTCGCCGAAAATATTAAATAAGCCGGAGAGAATTATGAGGCTGTTCAAAGAGAATAAGATCTTAAGATTCTTGGGCTCGGTAAAGCTGGCTTTGACCCTGTTCTGGCTGGTCATTATAGCCTGTTTTATCGGCGCGCTCTTACGCGAAGAATGGCGGGGCTATGTTTTTGATTCGGGATGGTTTTTCGCCCTTTTGGCGGTCTTCGGATTGAACATCTTGATCTGTGTTATTTCCCGGATTTCGTTTGTCGCCCAAAAGATAGGTTCGAACCTGGTGCATTTGTCCATACTCTTGATTCTCTACGGGGCCATGCTGAGCTATTTTTTCAGCATCCGGGGAGTAATGGAGATAGCCGAAGGCCAGTCTCAGGACAGGATAATGGTCGGCTGTAAGATTCATAAGCTCGGTTTTAAGGTTTATCTGGAAAATTTCAGCATCGATTGGTACGCCAATAGCCCGGATAAATACGAGATCAAAACCCGGGTAGAATCAAGCAATAGCGTTTTTAGTTACAAGTTGGATAAGGTCCAGGAACAAAAAGTCGGCAAGACCGGATATTCATTCGCGGTTAAGGATTATTTCCCGGATTTCAGCCTGGATGAAAATATGAAAGCTTATAATAAATCCGGCCATCCCAATAATCCCGCGGTCCTTTTGCAAATTAGCTTGTCTTCTAAAGCAGTCGAAGAACGCTGGGTCTTCGCCAATCATCCGGGGATGGGTATGGCCAGGGATGAAAATATCCAGTTCCGCTTCAATTATCAGCCGCAGGTCAAGGAATACCGCTCGCAGGTTAAAGTTATTGACGCAAATAACGGCCCGGGCAAGAACGCGGTCATCAAAGTTAATTCGCCTCTTTCCTACAAAGGTTACAGTTTTTATCAGGTTGATTACGACCATGAAGACTTGAAATTCACCGTTCTGGAAGCGGTCAATGACCCCGGAGTCGGGTTTGTTTTTGTCGGCTTTCTGATCCTCAACGCCGGGCTGATTGTTATTTTCTATCCCAAATTAAAATCTGCTTCCGGCCGGAAGAAATAAATCATGAATGACATCTTACTGAAGACAGCTTTTATTCTTTATTTGGCCAGCGGGATTTTTTTCTGTGCTCCTTTGTTTTTCCGCAGCAATATCTGGGATGAAATCGCCCGCTTACTGCTTAAAACCGGGTTTATTCTGCATTCGGTTATGGTCGGGGTGCGCTGGTATGAGGCGGGCCGGCCGCCGTTTGCCAGCATGTACGAGGCGCTGATCCTTTTTGCCTGGGCGGTGATCCTGGTTTATTTGATCTTCGAGCTGGCCTACCGGGTAAGATTCCTGGCCATCCCGGTGAACATCCTGGCGCTTATTTTTTTAAGCGTAGCTCTGCCTTCGGATAGCACGATCAAAGCTTTAGTCCCGGCTTTGCAAAGCAGGTGGATGAGCGTGCACGTGATCACTTATTTTGTCGGCTATGGAGCGTTAAGCATCGCTTTTGTCCTAAGCGCGATTTATTTACTTTCCGCTAATCAAAAAAGGCTCGATCAACTTAGGCTGGGGACCTTGGATGAAATTACTTACCGGTTGATCATTTTCGGTTTTCCTTTCTTGACTATCGGCATGACCACCGGCTCGATCTGGGCGAACTCCGCCTGGGGATCTTACTGGAATTGGGATCCCAAGGAAACCTGTTCTCTGATCACCTGGCTGGTTTACGCGGTCTATCTGCACGCCCGCCTTTTGAAGGGCTGGAAACATAAGAGAGCCGCCTATCTGTCCCTCCTGGGATTTCTGGTCACCCTTTTCACTTTCGTTGGCGTAAACTTCATCCTCCCCGGCCTGCACAGCTACTCCTAACCGGTATAACCGCGTAGGTTGTACTGGTTTCTTAGAACCTCTTGTCGAACATGTGGTTTTATCTCTAAAAAAATTATATTGACAATAAACTTAAAGAGTAATACTATTATAAGAATCGTAATACTAACTAATAAATCAAATGACCTCTCTCGTAAGATTCGGAGTTTCTTTAGAGAAAACCCTTTTGGAAAAATGGGACAGCTTGCTTAATACTAGAGGTTATAATAACCGTTCTGAGGCTTTAAGGGATTTGATCCGGCAGGAACTGGTTAAGGATGAATGGTCATCCGGGGGCGAAGTTGTGGGAGCTATTACCCTGGTCTATGACCATCACAAGAGGGAGTTAGTTAATAAATTGACTAACCTGCAGCATGATTTCGGCGGATTGATCTTTGCCAGCCAGCATATCCATATCGATCACCACAATTGCATGGAGATCATCGCGGTCAAAGGAACTCCCAAGTCGATCCAAGCTCTGGCGGATAAAATGCGGGGGACCAAAGGGGTAAAACACGGCTCCCTAAGCATGGCTACCACCGGAAAGAATTTGCAGTAAAATCCGGTAATATTTTTTTGTTTAGTAATAACACGATTATCATAATTGTGCCAAGCGCAGGAGGGGAAAGTGGGAAGAAATGGCATTTTAACAGCCGGATTTTTGGTCTGTTTGTCTTTACTGGCCACGTCAGTTGTCTCGGCCGATGAGCCGATTACTAATGAAACCCTGCTTAAAGAGATCAAAGCACTCAAGGAAACGGTCAACCGTCAGGCACAGAAGATAGAGGATCTGGAGCAACGGGTCAAACAGCAGGAGATGCACTCTCCGGCTCCCGGAGTTCCGGCAGTTACCGCGGACATCGATAAAAAGATCGATGAGCGCCTGGAAAAACGTATTCCCGGATATCGGATATTGGATGGTTTGTCGATGTGGATCGGAGCCACAACAGTGCTGCAGTCAGCGCATAACGCCAACGGCGATAGTCAATTGTCCAAGAAAGAAGATGTAACCGATGCATCTTATGCAGCTGATATCACTTTTGAAAAAAAGTTTGAGGATTATGGAGAAGCGTATGTATACCTGTCTGCCGGCCAGGGATCTGGTGTGGATAACCGGCTTGCGCTTTATCAAGGGGTCAATTATGCTGCTGCTGATGATGTCAATGTCACTGTTGCCGAGGCATGGTATGAGCAGTATTTCCCGGCTATATCCGGAGCGCTGGCATTTGGTAAACTTGATGCTGCCAGTTACATTGATACCAACGAATACGCGAATGATTCAGATATCCAGTTCCTGGGATTGATTTTTAATAATTCCCCGGTTGTTGAGTTTCCTTCTAATGGCGCCGCTGTCCATTTTGGCGCATCGCCTTTGGAATGGTTAAGCGTTAATCTGATCGCGCAGGACGGTAATGCCGACTGGGCTGATGTTTTTGACGGTACGTTCTTAGCCGGCCAGCTTAATTTTAAACCCAAATTCTTCGGCAAGGACGGTAATTACCGCCTCCTGGCTTGGAATAACGGGACCAATCACACTAAATGGACGGATACTGAAAAAGATAAAGAGAGCGGATATGGATATGGTCTTAGCTTTGACCAGGAGTTGACCAAGAGTATCGGCGTGTTTGCTCGTTACGGCTGGCAAGATCCCAAGGTTTATGTGGTTGATACGGATGATCCTGGTTCCGAATTTTCCTTAGAGCAATCCTGGAGTCTCGGCCCGCAGTTTAAGGGAACTCTCTGGGGCAGGCCGGAGGATATTGCAGGTATCGGCTTTGGGCAGATCATCCCGTCTAACAAATATAAGACTTTCAACGATTTTCAGGCAAAGACCGAAAGCCATCTGGAGTGTTATTACAACTTTAAAGTGAATGATCATTTGAACCTCAGCCCTGATCTGCAGGTGATCTGGCAGCCTTACGGTAAAGACGCCACAAAAGGCGACGGAACGATCGTGGTTGGTGGCTTGCGTGGGAGGATGGATTTCTAAATGAGACCATAACTTATGGAGCACGTAGTGCGGCATAAGTTATTGGGCCGAATTTAGTCCGAGGTATGAGCAAATTTCAACAAAATTTGCGAATGTTACCGAGGACGAGATACGCGAAGTATAATACTACTAACGGAGGAAGACATGCATATCCCTGACGGGTATTTAGGGCCGGCGACCTGCGGGATTTTCTACGCGGTGATGCTGCCGATCTGGACGATTGCTTCCAGGATCGTCAAAAAAACTTTGCAGGTAAAACAGGTGCCGATCCTGGCCATAGGCGCGGCATTCAGTTTTGTGATTATGATGTTTAATGTC
Source organism: Candidatus Omnitrophota bacterium (assembly GCA_026387435.1). Taxonomy (GTDB): domain Bacteria; phylum Omnitrophota; class Gorgyraeia; order Gygaellales; family Profunditerraquicolaceae; genus JAPLLS01. The sequence continues at coordinate 1,311 of JAPLLS010000045.1, read as the reverse complement.
CCGATTCCCGGAGGTTCAACCGGCCATGCCGTAGGCGGGGTATTGGTGGCTATACTCCTGGGGCCCTGGGCGGCGTGCATCGCCATAACCGTGGCCTTGGTGATCCAGGCGTTATTATTCGGTGACGGCGGGATCACGGCTATTGGCGCGAATTGTTTTAATATGGCTTTTGTCCTGCCTTTTGTCGGCTATTATGTGTACAACGCTATCAGTTTTAACACGCCGGCTGAGTCCGGAAGAAGCGCTCTTGCCGCCGGCATAGCCGGGTATATCGGGATCAATATCGCCGCCATATTCGCGGGAGTCGAATTCGGTTTGCAGCCGATGTTGCATCATACTGCCGCAGGGCAAGCGCTTTATTGTCCGTATGGGTTAAATGTAGCTGTTCCGGCAATGGCTGGAGAGCATCTTTTGGTCTTCGGCTGGGTGGAAGCGGTCGTTACTGCTTTGGTAATTAAATATTTACAGAAACAAGCTCCGGACTATCTCCAAGCGAAGGAGGCGTAACCATGAAAATCACAACCAAATTATGGATCGGTTTAGCGGTTTTAGTCGTTCTGTCTCCTTTAGGGCTGATCATTCCGGATCATTTCAAAGCCGGCAGCGCATGGGGAGAGTGGGGCGGGGATGAAATTAAGGCCCTTGTCGGATATGTTCCGCAAGGCCTGGAAAAGTTGGCCGGCCTATGGAACGCGCCTATCCCGGATTATGCCTTCAAAGGCTGGGAAGCAAAGGGATTGCCTCAGCTTAGTTTAGCCTATGTAATATCAGCAATAGTCGGGATACTGTTTATTGTTTTGACGGTAATACTTGTCGGTAAGCTGCTGGTAAAAAAAGGTGGGTAAGTGGGGTTAAAAAGCAATAATTTCATTGAGCGCTCGATCATGGGCGCTCTGTCTTTTTTAAAGGAATCTGTTTTCGCCGAAGAATACGCAGGGAAATCCGGGCTGCTGCAGTCGCTTGATCCCCGGGCAAAGGCCGGCAGCGTTTTTTTATTCATCGTCGGGATGTTATTCTGCAAAAATATTTATATTTTGTTCTGTTGTTACGCGCTTTGCCTGGTCTTGGCCGTATTTTCCCGGATCAACCTGGGATTTTTCCTTAAAAGGACCTGGATATTTATTCCTTTATTTTCTTTTTTCATCGCAATCCCGGCGCTGTTTGGGGTTTTTAGCCCGGGGGAGGAAATTTTTTCTTTTAAACTGTTAGGTTTTCCCCTGGCTATTACCCGCCAGGGGCTTTTGGGAGCAGGTTTATTCGTGATCCGGGTGATCACCTCAGTTTCTTTTGTCGTGCTTTTAAGCTTGACTA
>JAPLLS010000090.1 GCA_026387435.1 Candidatus Omnitrophota bacterium | reverse complement strand
GTCATGCCGTCAGAACAAGTAGTATTGTTCACATCCGGATTTCGTTCCTGGACCACCATGACCTCAGGGGGGCTGCTGAAAAGAGTCGTGAAGGTTATATTTTTGTACCATCCATTCCATTGACATATTTGATCTTTACCCCAAAACGTATACATTGTATCATCGCACCAATCCGGAGAAACCAGATGTCCGGAATCGATTTTCAAGCCGGAGGGGCCTCCCCCGCCGCCGGCGCCGACCGGATTCCATTTGGTGCCGTCAAAGATGTACAGTTGTTTATCGGAATTATTGAAAAACATAGACCCGCGGCAGTTTCCCGGGTCGCTGCTGCAATCGGGTTCCTGGTCAAGCGGGACTAACCTGGAATTCTTGTATACCCCGTACGGCGCGGGATAATAGGTAGAGATGCTTAAAGCCTCGGTATGGTTATCCTGGGCAAAACAGACAACAGCAACGGGAATAAGAAAAAAAACACAGCTTACCAGGATTAATTGCTTTCGGGCTGTTTCCATTCTTGACCTCTTTGGCCTCATTCGCCGACCGCCATCCAACTGGCTTCGGCTTTTACAAACGACTCCGTAATATTAGGATCTTCGCTCATGCCTGGGCAATTCGAGCAGTCATAACAGAAAGGCGGAGAACCGCTTGACCAAAGCTGAAAACCCACAGTAGTGACATTCGTAGCAAAAGCCTTGTTCAAATCGGTTGAATGCCGGGCACAGGTATAATTTATCCATTCGTGGCCCGGTCTGCCGCTAGCCAGCTGAGTCTGCACGAATACTTCAGGAGGCTTGCTGAAAGCTTTCTTGAATGTGACATTTTTATACCAGACGACCGAACAAATTTGATACGGCGTCGTATCTCCGGGAACAGATCTCGCAGTGAACCCCGGAGGCTCTCTATACACACCGGAGCAATTTTCCGGATAAACCTTATCGCCTGAATCAACTTTTACGGCTCTGATCCCGCCGCCGCCGGCGCCGAATATTTCCCATACGCTGTCGTTATGAATGTAGGTCGTATTGGTAGTATTGTTGAAATACATCACTCCCGGCTGAGCCAGAGAATCACTGGGTTGCTCGCTGGGATATAACCTGATGGTCTTATACACGCCGTACGGCGAGGGGTAATAGGTGGTGATAGTAAGAGATTCAGATTGGTCGGATTGGGCAAAGCAGATGCAGCTTATTGATAGAGTGAAGATGCAGAACAGAATTATTATTCTCATAATTCTTCTCTCATTTCAATAATTATAACATATAAAATTTTAGAAAGAAAATAATTTTTATGCGCCTGGCTGGACTTGAACCAGCAACGCCCAGCTCCGAAGGCTGGCGCTCTATCCAATTGAGCTACAGGCGCAAGCTAAATGACCTCGCATTTATCACCCAGGAGCTCTTTGATCTTTTCCAGATGCTTGGCGTCTACGGCTTCGGCCCCCTCTTCCGCGGTAAAGCGAACCGGAGAATTAAGCTGGATCTTGTCGGGATTGATCCTCTCGATGACCTCTTTGAGCCTTCTGGTGTGGGCCAAGTTGTCGTTTATCCCCTTGACCAGCATCACCTCCAGCCAGATCTGGCCCTTAAATTCCTTGCGCAGGCTGACCAGCCCCTCGATGATCTCTTCCAGCTTTATTTCTGGGCATGGCCGGTCGATCTTCTGAAAAGCTTCCTCGGTTACCGCGTCCAAAGACGGAACGATCAAATTCGCGCCCAGGATCTGGCGGCGGACAACCGGATCGCCGAGCAAGGATGAATTGGTGATCACCGCTACCGGAACCGCGACAGTTTTCTTGAGCGATTCGATCAGCAACCCTATGCCGCTGTTGAGGGTAGGCTCACCGGAGCCGGAGATGGTGATAAAATCCAGCGCCTTGGCTTGCTCCGGATTATTGACGAACCACGAATGCCCTTCCGCCAGGATATCCTCGATCTTAAAGTATTCCTTACGTTCCAGAACTTTGCGGAAGGTTTTGCCCAGCTGGCAATAAACACAATCGAAATCGCATAACTTATGGGGTGTAAGGCTTAAGCCCAAAGAAGAACCTAACCTGCGCGAATGTACTGGTCCGTAGATATATCTCATAATTAAAAAACCCCCATTTCCCTTAACTTCTCAAGAAAAATGGGGGTGTTTGGCAAATTATTGATAATTACTTTACTTCAACAATTGAATTCTGAGTTCCGAAAGAATTATAGACCGCGTTCGCGGCCGGATCGTTCATCCAGGAACCGTCAACGAAAAACTTGTATTCGTATCTTCCAGGTTTTAAATTCACTTTGACAATCCAATTCCCCCTGGTATCCTTTTTCGCGGAAAGCTGGGTGGTATCCCAGTTATTGAAACTTCCCGCCACACTGACCCTTTTTGCCTTTGGCGAAGAAAGCTTAAACGCTACCGGCTTTTCTTTTATGCTACCACAGCATGCTCTTGCCATCTGACCCTCCTTTGTTCAAGTATATATTTATACAGCAAATTTTAAGTCTGTCAAGCGAAATCTGTAATAGCGCTAAACCGCGACGATGGAAATATTTCTCCTATCTGCAAGCGCCAGACTCTGTTGCAGATCAAGGAATAAAGTCTTTCCGGCTTCAATGGCCAGACAGCCGGCCTTGGCTTGCACCAAGGTTTTTACTGTAGCCAGGCCGATCACCGGGATGTCAAAACGCATATCCTGGTTGGGCCGGCCGACCTTGGCAATAACCACCCCGCCTCTGGCCAGGGCTCCTGCCCTGCGGATCAGGTTATCCGTCCCTTCCAGGGCTTCGATCGCCAGAATGGCTTTTTGTTTTACCCCGACGCTTAATCCGATATCCAGTTCGGCGATCTTATGCGCCAGGTCGATGCCGAATTTTATGTCTTCTTTTTCTAAAGCGCTGGGCTCTTTTTTGGTCAATACCCCTTTTTTGGGCAGGTAATCTTTGACAAAAGTCGTGGAATCGATCAATTCCAGGCTTTGCTCGCTAAGCTTTTTGGCTATGCCTGAGAAGATCGAGTTGGCTTTCCGGTCTTTGATCGAAGTCAGCAGCTCCTGGATCTGGGGGCTATCCTGGACTTCCCGGCTAAAAAGCCGGTGGGGGCTGATCTGGCCGGCCATGATCACTTTTTTAACGCCTTCCTGTTTAAAAAATTCAAACATCCGGCTGAATTCGCCCAGAGAAAACCAGCGAACAGCAGGAGAAAATTTCCTGATCTCTGTGCTGGTCTCATTTTTTATCGCGGCAACCACAAGCGAAACCCCCTGCTTTTTGGCCTCCTGTGAAACCAAAAGCGGAAATCTCCTGTTTCCCGCTATTAAACCGATTCTTTCCATAATACAACCTATACAACCTACGAGGTTGTACTAAGTACAACCTCGTAGGTTGATTGGTAAATTTGGTTATTCTTCGCTGAAACCGTTGGAGCGGCAGGAACGGATCACGCCGCGGGGTGAATTTTTTAACCAATTGATCAGGTACGCGACTTCCGCGCAAGAGGATTTATTCTCGGCCAATTTTTCGATCCCTTTTTTCAGAGCGGTGCCGGAATCGAATAAGATCTTAAAAGCCTGGTCCAGCTCTTTGACAATCTTACGTTCCACGTTATTGCGCTTTAACCCGACTAGGTTTAAACCGAATATCCGAGCGGGATGGCCGTCGGCGGTGCAGAAAGGCGGGACGTCCTGAACGACCTTGGAACATCCTCCGATTATCGCCAGCTTTCCGATACGCACGAACTGGTGCACCGCGACCAAACCGCTGACCAGGATATGGTCCTCGACTACCACATGGCCGCCCAGAGTGCCGCCATTGACGAAGATATTATGGTTGCCGATCAGGCAATCGTGGGCGACATGAGCGTAAGCCATGAAAAGGTTATGGCTGCCGATCCGGGTTCTTCCGTTTTCTCCGGTTCCGGGGTTCATGGTGCAGAACTCGCGGATAATATTATGGTCGCCGATTTCCAGAAAACTCTTCTCTCCTTTGAATTTCATGTCCTGCGGCGCGCTCCCGACTACCGCGGAGCTAAAGATATTGTTTTCTTTACCGATAGAAGTGTGGCCGGTGATCACGCAATGGGCCCCTATCTTGGTTCCCGCGCCGATGGTCACAAAGTCGTCGATGACCGCGCAGGGCCCGACTTCCACGTTCTCGGCTAATTTTGCTTTCTTACTGACAATAGCACTGGGATGAATTAAAGTCATTTTAACCTCACGAATCCGCGATGATGAACATCATATCCGCTTCCGCTACCACTTTTCCGTCGACAGAAGCTTTTCCGTAAATAGTGCCGGTCTTGGATTTGATCTTTCCCGCCGTTACCTCGAAAACCAGCTGGTCTCCGGGAACAACGGGTTTTCTGAATTTGGCATTATTGATGGTCATGAAAAAGGCCAGTTTTCCCCTGTTCTCTTCCAGGGCCAGCATCATCACCCCGCCTACCTGAGCCATGGCCTCGAGCATCAACACTCCGGGCATGACCGGCCGGCCGGGAAAATGGCCTCTGAAGAAATAATCGTTAATGGTCACATTTTTTATGCCCACCACCCGCTTGCCTTTTTCCAGGCTCAGGATCCTGTCCACGAAAAGAAATGGTTCGCGGTGAGGCAGTATCTGCATTATCTGCTCGATATTCAGAGATCCGCCTTCAGGGATCTCGCCTAGAGCCGGCGCAGGCGTTAAAGCCGCTCCGGAGAGCTGCTGCTGGCAGATCTTTTTGACCAGCTTCATATTCAATGAATGGCCGCTTTTAAGCGCGACAATGTGGGCCTTTAAAGGCTGGCCCATGATGTAAAGGTCCCCTAAGAGGTCCAGAATCTTATGCCGGACAAATTCGTCTTCAAAACGGAGTTTGTTATCGATCACTCCGTTCTTGCCCACCACCAGAGCGTTCTGGTAATTGCCGCCCTGGCCCAGCCCTTTCCTGTGCAGTTCGTCCACCTCTTCTTCCAGGCAGAAAGTCCGCGCCGCGGACAGCTCGTTCTTGAAGGTTGCCGGGGTAATCGCGAGCTGAAGAAAACTTTTATTGATAAAAGGATTATTATAGTCCAGGGTATAAGAAATTTTGAGCTCTTCGGCCGGGAAAGCGATGATCGCCGCGCCGTCATCATCGACGGAAACGGTTTCTTTTAAACAAATATATTTACGGGGCGTATCGGATTCGACAATGCCGGACTTTTCCAAAAGTTCCAGGAATTCCTTACTACTGCCGTCTAAACCCGGGACTTCCACTGAGTCGATCTCAATGACCAAATTATCTATGGCTGCGCCGTTTAAAGCCGCCAGGAGATGCTCGATAGTGTTGATCTGAACCCCTTCCCGGTGCAAATGGCTTTGACGAAGGCTTCCGGATTTAGGTAAGAGATAATCTACATCAACTTTGATCTCCGGTTTACCGGGAAGGTCGACCCGGACAAATCTGATCCCGCTATCCGGCTCCCCGGGTTTAAAAACCAGGTTGACCTTTTTGCCGGAATGCAATCCCACTCCTTTAAGGCTGACTTCTTTGGCAATAGTCTTTTGTTTATCCATTTTTCTTTTCCAGTTCCTCGATTTTATTTTTTATTTCTTTAATGCTTTCGAACATCCGCGGCAAATTCTGCACGCAGGCGCTTACTTTTTTAGCTTCATTAGCCGGCCGGGCCGGAAAACCCCAGACGATGGAGCCGGCAGGCAAAGACTTCATCACCGCCGCCCCGCCCATTACCACCGAATTATCGCCGATAGTCAAATGCCCGATCACGCCCACTTGCCCGGCCAGGATCACGTTATTTCCGATCGTAGTCGAGCCGGATATGCCGACCTGGGCTACGATCAAACAATTCTTGCCGATGCGGACATTATGCGCGATATGCACCTGGTTATCGATCTTGGTCCCCTCGCCGATCAAAGTCTTATCGAAACGGGC
>JAPLLS010000052.1 GCA_026387435.1 Candidatus Omnitrophota bacterium | reverse complement strand
TGATGAATCCCAGGTTATGGGTTTTGCCCATGGCGTAATCATTAGGATCATGAGCGGGAGTGACTTTAACCGCGCCGGTGCCGAATTTCTTGTCCACCATGGGGTCGGCGATGATCTTGATCACCCGGTTGACCAGCGGCAAAACCAGCTCTTTGCCTATGAATTTTTTATAGCGGGAGTCTTTGGGATTGACCGCAACCGCGGTATCCCCGAGCATGGTTTCCGGCCGGGTCGTAGCCACAATGATGAATTTATCAGGATCTTCTTTAAATGGGTATTTGAGATAATAAAGGCTGCCTTGCAAATCCTGGTGCGGGGCTTCTTCGTCGGCCAACGCGGTCTGGCAGCGGGGGCACCAGTTAATGATCCGGTGGCCCTGGTAGATCAGCCCTTTTTCGTAAAGTTTGACAAAAACTTCTTTGACCGCTCCGGAGTAGGCCTCATCCATGGTAAAGCGGGTCCGCTGCCAATCGCAGGAAGCCCCCAGTTTCTTTAATTGCCGGATAATGGTCGAGCCGTATTGCTCTTTCCAGGTCCAGACTCTTTCCAGGAATTTTTCCCGTCCCAGGTCCTGGCGCTTCAGCCCTTCTTTGGCTATGGATTTTTCCACCGCGTTCTGGGTGGCGATACCGGCGTGGTCGGTCCCCGGCATCCATAAAGCTTCATCAGCGTTCATCCGGTGATAACGAATGAGGATATCCTGAATGGTGTCATTAAGGGCATGGCCCATGTGCAAGATCCCGGTGACATTAGGCGGGGGAATAACTATACAGAAAGGTTTGGCCGCAGGATTGACTTTAGCGGAAAAAAGTTTTTTATCTTCCCAGTCCTTATACCATTTATCTTCTACTTCTTTGGCTGTGTAAACTTTAGGCAGTTCGATCTTCGCCGGTTAATTCTTTTTCCTTAAGGTAACCTACTTCTTTAGCCAGGGAGTCCAGGATCTTCAGGCATCCCGGGCCTTTCATTCCTTTGATATGCACTTTGAGCTCTCCGTCATCGGAAATAAACAATTCTATTTCGTGGCTATTCGGCATGGATCACCCCCTATGACCATTTCCTGGCTACCAGGCGAATGGTATTATTCTGGACTTTTTCTTCCTCAGCGACGATGTAACCTTGTTTCTTCAGGTCTTCGATGACTTTGTTGTAAGAATAGCGCTGGCGGATCTGTTTGACGAAATTATTCTGTTTCTTGAGCTGTTCGCTGTTTAAGCCGGCGCAATCGGCGATAACCTTATAATTGCCTTTTTCTGTCTTCTGGAAGCCGATATTCCTGCCGTTATCGTCGGTAGTGACCAGATCGACTTTGTAGATCTTGCCGTCGGTAGTTTGCATAGTCGTTAGTTCCTTGTACTGCCGGTTCAGATCCACGATAGATTTAATAAGATGAGCGATAGCAATTAGTTCTAATCCTATCCCCCCATGGCTAGACATATGCCCGCCTTTTTTTAATAATGATGCATACTTTCATAACACCACATTCTCATAAAAAAGATCGCACCAACCACGATTACTCCCGCGACTCTCCAGAATATCTCCCAGCGGAAATCGGACATCCTGGTTTGGATCTCTTCTTTTCTGAGTTCGACTACGTCATTCTTTTCTTTCATCCAGTCGTTGATGAGCTGCTCGCTGTAGCCTTCCCGGCGGATCTTCTCCATTAACGCCACTATTCCCGGTGGAAGGCTTTTATCGGTGGATTTGTAAACTGTGCCGTCGATATTTAAGGTAATGACGTTCTCCGGGCTTTCTTTGACTGATTCATCGCCCCATAAAGAAAAATCCCGGCCGCAGACCCAGCAGTTCTTTCTTTCCTTCAGGTTCACCGCCCCGCAAACGCATTTTTTAAGCTGATTGGCATTTCCGGAGTAATCGGATATATACTGGTTCTTTAGCTGTCTCTTGCAATAGGAGCAGACTTCCAGGGTGGAGCTGTTCTGGCCGCCGCAATAAGGGCAAAAGAAAAAATATTCTTTTCCCGGCCCTACTGTTTCTTCCCTGGCAACCTTATCTTCAATGACAAACTCGATCTTTTTGTCGTTTATTTCCAGTTTTGTAAAGCGCTTTGACTTTTGCAGCTCGGTATTGGGGGAAAAATCTTTGCTTAAAGTGGTATTTTCCAGCCGGGCAAAGCGCTTTAAGAATTTTTTCATAGTTAAAGTTCGAGTTTTCTATCTTTTTTACAGGAAGCTATGACCTGTGTTGAACTCGCGCAGCGGGCCCGGTCTTTGGCCCAGTTCCTGACTTGATCGATCCCTTCTTTCATGGTTACGGATAAAGGTATGCTGACCTTTATGTTCTTCAGGACGTCTGCGGTGTTAATATCCCGGTTTTCCAGGAAGGCGTCGTATAAAGAAGCGATCACCGCAGCCTCGATCTCGGCGCCGCTGTAGCCTGAGGCTTCGCGGGCTAAACTTTCGATGTCGAATTTAGTTGGGTCACGTTTTTTCTTTTTGATATGGATATTGAATATCTCTTTTCTTTCTTCCACAGACGGCAGGTCGACAAAGAATATTTCGTCAAAACGGCCTTTTCGCAAAAGTTCCGGCGGCAGCAACTGGATATTATTGGCGGTGGCGATCACGAAAACCGGCGCGGTTTTTTCCTGAAGCCAAGTCAAGAATGTGCTGAAGACCCGGGCCGAGGTTCCGGCATCGGAAAAAGTCGAGCTCTGCACGCCGGATAAGCCTTTTTCGATTTCGTCGATCCAGAGGATAATGGGAGCCAGGGTCTCCGCCGCTTTTATCGCTTTGCGCATGTTCTCTTCGGAAGAACCGACAATGCCGCTGAAAACCGCTCCGATATCCAAACGTAATAGCGGCAGTTTCCAGAGGCTGGCTACGGCTTTGGCGGTCAAACTTTTTCCGCAGCCCTGGACTCCGATAAGAAGTATGCCTTTAGGCTGAGGAAGCCCGAAATCAGTGGCTTTCTGGGTAAATGCCACTCCTCTTTTGCTTAACCAATCTTTCAGGTTGTCCAATCCTCCGACATTTCCGAAATCTTCCCTGGCTTCGTAGTATTCCAGTAATTTGCTTTTGCGGATAGCTTGCTTTTTTTCTTCCAGGATCTTATCAATATCGTTTTTATCCAGCCTTTTATCCAGGACGATCGCCCGGGCAAAAGCGTTCTCGGCTTCGCTGCGCGTCAACCCCAAAGCAGCTCTGATCAAACTTTCCTTGGTTTCCTCGTTCAGGTCAACAACCACGTCCTCGCTTGAAGATACTACTTCGATTATTCCTTCCAAAAGCTCGCTTATTTCTTCGAAAGCCGGAAGGTCATAATCAACGACCACAAATTCTTTTTCCAGCTCCACCGGCACGGTCAAAACCGGCGAGATGATGATCAAAGTCTCGTAAGTGCTTTTAAGATTGTTGACCAGGTCTCTTAATTTGCGGATCACGGTCTGGTCGTTGAGGAAAGAATGGAAATCCAGGAGCACGAATAAAGCGGGGTCAGTGCATTTTTCCACAAAAGTCAAAGCGTTCACCGGATCGCGGGTAGACTCGTCCGTTTTAGAAGGGTCATCTTCAAGCCGGACGATCCCCCGGGTGATCGTCCAGAGAAAAATCTTCTTCCGGCGATTCTCGGCCATTTCTTTGAGTTTTTCCAGGATTCTGCCTTCTTCCCAGGAGACCAAATAGATCAACGGATATCGGGCCCGGATAAGTATGTCTATTTCCTTATCGCACTTGGTTTCCATATCGCTCCTTAGTTTTCAGCCGCAGTAAAAACTCTGATGATCCTGATTTTTGCCGGATATTTGCTCAACAACCGCTAAAGTGTCCTTAGAAAGGTTGTAAAAGTTTACCATTCCGTTTTCATCAATATGCAATTCAAGATACCGGGAAGGAGTATTTTTTTTCCTGGTGGAACGGTTTTGAGCCCGCATTTAGGAAATTTTGTCTTTTAAAAGTTTATATTCCACCGAATCCGAAAGCGCCTGCCATGAGGCCTCGATGATATTTTCCGATACCCCCATTGTATTCCAGCTCCCGGTTTCATCTTGCGACTGGATCATTACCCGCACCTGGGCGGCGGTGCCTTCTTTTTCTCCGAGGACGCGGACTTTAAAATCCGTTAAGTGCATATGGCTTAGGACCGGGTAATATTGCAACAGCGCTTTTCTTAACGCGTTGTCCAGCGCGTTGACCGGGCCGTCGCCTTCCGCGGCAGTATGTTCGATCTTACCCTTGACCCGCAGTTTGATGATCGCCTCGGTAGAAGCTTTCTTTTCGGTATCTTTATTGACCACTACCCTCAGGTTTTCCAGCTTAAAGAATTCCTTAACTTTTCCGAGATGTTTCTTTAAAAGAAGCTCGAATGAGGCTTCAGCGGCCTCAAAATGGTAGCCTTTCATTTCCAGGGATTGCAAAAGATCGTGGAGTTTTTTGGTTTGGGGGTCGTCTTTGGTCAGGTCCAGCTTGAATTCTTTAGCCAGAAGGATGATCCCGCTTTTTCCGCCCAACTCCGATACCAGCGTCCTGCGGCTGTTGCCGACCAATTCCGGGTTCACATGCTCGTAAGATTGCGGGTTTTTCATTACCGCGTTAATATGCACTCCGGCTTTATGGGCGAAAGCGGAATCCCCGGTGTAAGGCTGGTTGGTCATATGGCGCATATTGCTGATCTCGCTGACAAAGTGCGATACCTCGTTTAACTTCTGGAGATTGCTGTCGGAGATGCAATCTATTCCCATTTTAAGCTTGAGATCGGCGATAGCCGGGATCAAATCGGTATTCCCGCAGCGTTCTCCATAACCGTTGATGGTCCCCTGGACCATGGCAGCGCCGGATTCAACCGCCAAAAGGGTATTGGCCACAGCCAGCCCGGAATCATTATGGCAATGGATCCCTAATTCGACTTTGAGTTTTGGTTTGATCTCGGCAATGATCTTGTTGATCTCACCCGGAAGAGTTCCGCCGTTAGTATCGCAAAGGACAAGGTATTTCGCTCCGGCGTTCTCGGCGGAAATAAGGGTTTTTAATGCGTATTCAGGGTTATCTTTGTACCCGTCAAAAAAATGTTCAGCGTCGTAGAATACATCCAGCCCGTTTTTGATCAGGAACTGCAAGCTGTCAAAGATCATGTCCAGGTTTTCTTCCGGAGTGGTGCGCAGGACTTCTTTTACGTGGAAAAGCCAGCTTTTCCCGAATATGGTGGCAATAGCCACTTTGGATTTCAGGATGTCATTGAGATTTTTGTCTTTCGCGGCTTTGATCTGGGCCCTGCGCGTAGAACCGAAAGCGACGATCCGGCTGTTCTTGAATCTCCTCTTGGCCATTTTTTCGAAAAACATGGCGTCTTTAGGGTTCGATCCCGGCCAGCCGGCTTCGATATAATGGATCCCGATCTCGTCCAGCTTCTCGGTAATGCGGACTTTGTCGTCCAGGGAATAAATTATCCCCTCTCCTTGAGCTCCGTCCCTTAAGGTAGTGTCCAGGATCTTGACTTTACTCGGCATTATGCTTCCCTCCGTCTATCCCAGTTTAAATTTTCCGTGAATAGCTTTAACCGCGGTTTCCGCGAATTTCTTCTGGATGATACAGGAAATGCTGATATCGGAAGTAGAGATCATTTCGATATTGATCTTGTTTTCCGCCAGGGTTTTGAACATTTTTGAAGCCACGCCGGGATTGGATTTCATTCCGATCCCGACCACGGCCACCCGGGCGATATTCTGGTCATCCAGGACGTCCCCGGCGCCGACTTCTTTGGAGATTTTTTTGGTAAGTTTGATCGCTTTAGCGAACTGGGCGTTAGAGACAGTAAAAGAAATATCGGTCTTGCGGGTATGGCTGACATTCTGGACGATCATGTCCACGCTTATTCCTCCCGCGGAAAGGTTGCCGAAAATATCCGCGGCTACGCCGGGTTTATCCGGCACGTCGCAGACAGTGATTTTGGATTCGCTTCGATTCAAAGTTACTCCGGTGATTAACGCTTCTTCCATTATTTTTGCCTCCTTGACTATCATCGTTCCGGTTTTTTCGGAGAATGAAGACCGCACGTGAAGCGGGACATTGAATTTTTTTGCCACTTCTATCGAGCGCGGCTGCATTACCTGCGCTCCTAAAGACGCCATTTCCAGCATTTCATCAAAAGTTATTTCCGGGATCTTTTTAGCTTTAGGTTCGATCCGGGGGTCGGCAGTGTAAATACCTTCCACGTCGGTATAAATTTCGCATTCGTCGGCTTTTAAAGCGGTAGCCAAAGCGACGGCGGTCAGATCGGATCCTCCTCTGCCCAGGGTGGTAATGTCCTGGTTCAAGGTCACTCCCTGGAAACCCGCGACGATCACGATCTTGCCTTTTTTTAATTCTTGGCGGATCTTATCCGCGTTGATCTTTATGATCCGGGCCTTGGAATGGTTGGCATCGGTAAAAATCCCCACCTGCGCGCCGGTAAAAGAAATAGCTTCATAGCCGAGCTTATGGATGGCCATAGCTAAAAGGGCCACGGAGATCTGCTCGCCCGTAGAAAGCAGCATATCCATTTCCCGTTCCGAAGCCTCAGGGTTTATCTTAGCCGCCAGATCGATAAGCTCATCTGTCGTATCGCCCAAAGCCGAAACCACGACCACCAGGTTATATTTGTTTTTTTTGTAACCGACAACT
>JAPLLS010000081.1 GCA_026387435.1 Candidatus Omnitrophota bacterium | reverse complement strand
TTCTCGTCGGCCGGGAAGGATGAGAGGCGCTACTTCTGGCTCACAGAGGTGGTCTTGGGCAGGGTGTCGGCCAGCTCTGCCCGGAACCGCGCCGCCTTGTCGGGCTGTCCCAGTGAGTCATCGGCCATACTCCGATATTGAAAAACATTAATTTGAAAATCAAAAGAGGCCAGGTTCTGGCCATAGTCGGCCCCAGCGGCGCGGGAAAGACAACCCTTTTGGATCTTATTCCCCGTTTTTACGATCCGGTCAAAGGCCGGGTGTTGATCGACGGTGTTGATGTGAAAAACGTAAGTTTTAAATCCCTGCGTTCCAACATCGGGATCGTCACTCAGGAGACCATCCTTTTTAACGATAGTATCCGCGCCAACATCGTTTACGGTATGCCCCAGGCTACCCGGCAGCAAATAGAAGAAGCGGCAAAAAAAGCGCACATCCATGATGTGATCTTGCATTTAAAGAACGGTTACGATACTTTTATCGGAGACCGCGGGGTAAGGCTAAGCGGCGGGGAGCGCCAGAGGCTGGCTATTGCCAGGGCGCTCTTGAAGGACGCGCCGATACTTATCCTGGATGAGGCGACTTCCCAGCTGGACAGCGAGTCGGAACGACTGGTCCAGGAAGCGATCAACCTGTTGATCAAGGGTAGAACGGTTTTTGTGATCGCCCACCGGCTTTCCACCATAAGAAACGCCCACCGGATCGCGGTGATGGATGCCGGAAAGATCGTGGAAGAAGGCACTCACGAAGAACTGCTGGCTAAAAACGGGCTTTATAAAAGGCTCTACCAGATCCAGCAGATCCAGGAGTGAGAGACTTTAACAAAAGGTTGCTTTCAGTGTGTTTTTGTGATAGATTTATAAGGTTTACAGCCCCGTAAAATTGTTGAAAGGTTTAAGATGAAAAACCTCAGTAAGATCATCAAGTCTTTTTCTAAAGCCAATATCCTGGTTGTCGGAGACCTGATCCTGGACGAATATATCCGGGGCGATGTGGAGCGTATTTCTCCCGAAGCTCCGGTGCCGGTAGTCTGGGCCCGCGACCGCAAGTTCGTCCCCGGAGGCGCGGCGAACGTGGCCAATAACCTGCGCAGCCTGGGCGCGAAAGTAAGTTTGGCCGGGGTCGTCGGCCAGGATGATTACCGCCGGATCATGCTTAAAGAACTCAGCGGCCGGGGGGTCGATACCAGGGCGATTATTGCCGAAAAGGGCAGGAAGACTACGCTTAAAAGCAGGATATTCGCCCGCCACCAACAGGTGGTCAGGGTCGATTGGGAAGATACCGGCCCGGTCACGGATGATACCGCAGGACAGCTTGAAGATTATATCAGGGGCAATCTCAAGAAGTTCGACGCGGTGGTCATCGAAGATTACGGCAAAGGGGTTTTTAATAACGATTTCCTGACCAGGGTGATCAGCCAGGCCCGCAAGCTCGAAAAGATCATCACCGTCGACCCTAAAGAAGATAATTTCGAATCATACTGTGGAGTTACGGCGATCACTCCCAACCGCAAAGAGACCCAGAACGCCATACGTTACCTGAAAATGAAAGATACCCGCAATGAATTCAAGGTGTATAACGACGCTTTGGAAAGCGATAAGGATATTAAAAAAGCGGGATACGCGATCTTGGATCATCTTGACCTCGAGAGTTTGCTGATCACGCTCGGCGAACAGGGGATGTGGCTGTTCGATAAGAGCGGGGATAATCTTATTCCGACGGTAGCCCAGGAAGTCTTCGATGTTTCCGGAGCCGGGGACACGGTTATCGCCACATTCACCCTCGGGCTTTGCGTGGGGGCTAAAAAGCTGGAAGCCGCGCACATCGCCAATTTCGCCGCGGGCATAGTGGTAGGTAAAGTAGGCACCGCGACCACCACGACCGATGAACTTTTAGAAAGGATCCTTTAAAAAAATGAGTTATGAAGAAGAGAAAAGCAAGGTAGTCGGGGTCATCCCGGCCAGGTATTCTTCTACCCGTTTCGAGGCCAAAGTCCTGGCCGACATCATGGGCAAGCCCATGATCCAGTGGGTCTGGGAAAGGGCAAAACAAGTCAAAGTCCTTGATGAACTGATCATCGCCTGCGACGATGAACGCGTCGCCGAGGTCTGCAAGGGCTTCGGGGCAACGGTTGCCATGACCGCCAAAGGCCATGCTTCGGGGACCGACCGGATCGCCGAAGTGGTCAACCCCCTCGACGTAAAAGTGGTGGTGAATATCCAGGGCGATGAGCCGATGATCCACCCGACCATGATCGACAGCGTCGCCCGGGAGATATTATCGGGCAGCGCGATTTCGGTCGCGACGATCATCAAAAAGATCGAGGATCCCCAGGAGATCAACGACCCTCACGTGGTCAAAGTGGTCAAGGACAAGAATGATTTTGCTTTGTATTTTTCCCGCTCACCCATACCTTTCCTCGCCCGTAACTCGGATATAACCGCGCCCGTTTACTACAAACATATCGGGCTATACGGGTATTCCAAGGATTTTCTTTTTACCTACAAGAACATGGCGCCTTCGTGCCTGGAGAGGACCGAGAAACTGGAGCAGCTGCGGATTTTGGAAGACGGATACAAGATCAAAGTGATCGAGACTAAATACAATACCATCGGCGTGGACACTCCGGAAGATCTGGAAAAAGTAAAAGAATATTTAAAGCAGGAAAAAACATGACCCGCGAAATAAAAGTCGGAAAAGTAAAGGTAGGCAATAAAAACCCGCTGGTGCTTATCGCCGGACCCTGTGTTATCGAATCCGAGGCGTTCACAATGTCGATGGCCAAGAAACTTAAATCGGTTACCGAGGCGGCGGGGATTCCGTTTATTTTTAAATCCAGCTACGATAAGGCCAACCGTTTATCCGGGGATTCTTTTCGCGGACCCGGGATAAAAAAAGGGCTGGAGATCCTGGCTAAAGTAAAAAGCAAAATGGGTTTGCCGATCTTAAGCGACGTGCATAACCTGGGTGAAATAGATCTGGCCAAGAAAGTTTTGGATATCATCCAGATCCCGGCGTTTTTGTGCCGCCAGACCGATCTGGTGATCGCCGCGGCAAAAACCGGCAAAGCGGTCAATATTAAAAAAGGACAGTTCCTCGCTCCCTGGGATATCCAACCGATCATCAAGAAAGCCGAGTCCGCGGGGAATAAATCTATAATTTTGACAGAGCGCGGTTATAGTTTCGGCTACAACAATCTGGTTACGGATTTCCGGTCTATAGGTATTATGCGCGAGTTCGGTTATCCGGTTATTTACGACGCCACCCACAGCATCCAGCTGCCCGGAGGAAAAGGCGGCTGTTCGGGAGGGCAGAGGGAATTTGTCGCCGGGTTATCCCGGGCGGCCGTGGCTTTCGGCTGCGACGGGCTGTTCCTGGAAGTGCATTCCGACCCGGACAGCGCTCCCTGCGACGGGCCGAATATGATCGACCTTAAAATACTGGAATCCTTATTGCGCCAGATCAAAAGAATCGAAGGTGTTTTATGAAAATAGACGAGATCAAAAGGGGCAGAGAAGTTTTGGACATGGAGGCCCGGGCGATACTGAAACTTAAAAACCGGATAGGCAAAGAGTTCAAAGCCGCGCTGGAGTTGATCTTAAAATCCAAGGGAAGAGTGGTGGTCAGCGGCATGGGCAAGACCGGGATCATCGCTCAGAAATTTTCCGCGACCCTGGCATCCACCGGAACCCCGAGTTTATTTTTGCATCTGGCCGAAGCTGCCCACGGAGACCTGGGAAAAGTGACTCAGGATGACGTGGTCATCGTGCTTTCCAACAGCGGCTCGACGGCCGAGGTAAAACAGCTTTTGCCCTACTTAAAAAAGATCGGCTCCAAGATAATCGCTTTGACCGGCAATATCAATTCGGCGCTGGCTAAATACAGCGATGTGGTCCTGGATGTTTCGGTCAAGCAAGAAGCCTGCCCGTTGAACCTGGCGCCCACGTCGTCGACAACCGCAGCGCTGGCCATGGCTGACGCGCTGGCAGTATGCTTACTTGAGATCAAAGGTTTTAAAGAAAAAGATTTCGCGCTTTTTCATCCCGGAGGGGCGTTAGGAAAGAGGCTGTTATTAAAAGTCGAAGACATCATGCGCACCGGCAGAAGTAATCCGGTTGTGCACGAGGATATGAAGGTTTCCGAAGTGATCTTAAAGATCACCCAGGCCAGGGCGGGAGCGGCGATCATCGTCAATTCCAAAGGGAAGCTCACCGGGATCTTTACCGACGGGGATCTGCGCCGCCATTTAGCGACGGACATAGATTTGCCTAATCGCAGGATCAAAGAAGTGATGACCCGCAAGCCCATGGTCCTTAAAAAGGACCGTTTGGCAGCCGAGGCTTTTCATTTGCTCGAAGAGAGGAAGATCGATGAGGTCCCGGTGGTCGACCAGTCCGGTCGTCCGGTAGGGCTTTTGGATGTGCAGGATATACTCAGGGCGGGAATAATTTAGCATGGAACAATCCTTAATAGATAAAATCAAAAAGATCAAAGTGCTGCTTTTGGATGTCGACGGGGTGCTGACCGACGGCAGGATCATTTATGATTCCCGCGGCCGGGATTCCAAGTTTTTCGACGTCCATGACGGGCTGGGGGTTTATCTTTTGAAAAAAAGCGGCATCTCTTGCGTTTTGATCACTGCCAAGGGCTCGCGGGCGATCAAGCCCCGGGCCAAAGACATGCGGGTAGATATTGTCTTTGAGGACATTTCCCCAAAAACCAGCGTTTTAGACAAGATCATCAAAATCTACAAGGTAACTCCGGACGAGCTTTGTTTTGTCGGCGACGATTTGGTGGACCTGTGTTTGATGAAAAAAATCGGTTTGCCTGTAGCAGTGGCTAATGCCGCCCCGGAAATAAAAAAAGCCGCTCTTTACGTCACCGCTAAAAGCGGAGGCCGGGGAGCGGTCAGGGAACTGGCGGAATTGATCCTTAAAACGCAGGGGAAATGGGAAGAGGCGTTAAAAGTTTATGATATTTAGAGTTTTTTTATTTCTTGCAACTTTCTTCCTGGTGTCGATCTTTAAAATCGAAGTTAAAACTTACGTCCAGGTGCAGCCGGCAGAAGGCCAGCAACAGATGTCCGATTTCTCCCTTTCCGGATTCGGGGAAAAGGGCAAGAAAAGCTGGGATTTGACCGGCAAGCAGGCCGATATCGCCAGCGAGATAATCAAACTTAACAATATCGAAAGCAATTTTTACGGCGACCGGGAAAATATGAAGCTGACCGCCGATCGCGGTAATTTTGACCGGGTAAAAGGCTCCATGCACCTAGAGAAGGATGTGGTCATTACTACTTCTTCCGGCGCCCGGTTGACCACCAATTCCCTGGACTGGGACAGAAAAGAGCAGCTGGTTACAACCCCGGATCCGGTCAATATCGTCAAAGACGACATGACCATTGACGGACAGGGCGTCAGGGCTAATACCGGATTGAACATAGTCAATTTGGAAAAAGACGTTAAGGTCCAAATCGATAATGTCGCGGTTTCCGGGAGCCCGAAAAAGGGAAAGATCGAGATCACCTGCGATGGGCCGCTGGAGGTCGATTATCAGAAAAACCTGGCGACTTTTCACGACAAAGTCAAGGTTCATACTCAAGACGGCTTGATCGAAAGCGACGCCATGGATGTTTATTTTTCCGGCGACAAGGCCCCGGCGGATCAGCCCAAGCAAGCCCAGTCTGAGGAGTTGAACGGTTCGAAGATCGACAAGATCATTGCCCGCGGCAGCGTCAAGATCACCCGCGGACAGAACGTATCATTCAGCGATGAAGCGGTTTACTCGGCCCGGGAGCGCAAGATCACTCTTACCGGCAGGCCGAAATTGGTAATTTTTTCTGAGGAGAAATTTAATGCACCTCTTGGAAATTAAAGGCTTATCTAAATCTTACGACGGCAGGCAGGTGGTTAACGGCGTGGACATGCTGGTTAAGCGCGGGGAGATCGTCGGCCTTCTCGGCCCCAACGGCGCCGGAAAGACCACGACTTTTTACATGGTGGTGGGGATCATTCATCCTTCCGCCGGAAAGATCATCTTTGACAACCAGGACATTACGGGGCTGCCGATACATGAACGGGCCCATTTCGGGATAGGCTATCTTTCCCAGGAGCCGTCGATATTCAGGAAAATGACGGTCAAAGAAAACATCACCGCCATACTTGAGACTCTTCCTATCGGAAGGACCGAAAGGAAGAAAAGACTTACTCACCTGCTGGAAGAATTGAAGATCGCCCATCTTGCCAACAACAAAGCATTTACTCTTTCCGGAGGGGAAAGAAGAAGGCTGGAGATCACCCGGGCGCTGGTAACTAATCCTTCTTTTATCCTTTTGGACGAACCGTTTTCCGGGATCGACCCGATCATCGTCGGGGAAGCCCAGGAGATCATCAAGGAATTGAGGAATAAGGGGCTGGGGATACTGCTTACCGACCATAACGTAAGAGAGACCCTGGCTATTACCGACCGGGCTTATTTGATCTCCCAGGGGCAGATCCTTATTTCGGGATCCGCTGCGGACCTGATCAATAATCCCAAAGCCAGGGAAATTTATTTAGGCGAGAAATTTACGATGTAATCTAGAAAGGAAATCATGAAAAGCGAATTAAAGAAACTGGATTCCAACAAAATGGAGCTTAACATCTCCGTGGAAGGCGAAATTGTCAAAAACAAATTCGAGGAAGTGTTTAAAAAGATCGCTGCAGAAGCAAAGATAAAAGGATTCCGGCCGGGACACGCGCCGCGGGACATTCTGGAAAAAGAATTTTCCGGGCTGGCTCACGAACAGGTTTTAAAAGAACTTATTCCTGACCTTTACGACCAGGCGGTGCAAAAAGAAACTTTGCATGTCCTAGACATGCCGGATATCAGCGAAGTCAAGCTTGACCGCAGCAGCTTGTCTTTCCGGGCCCAGGTCGAGGTGACCCCGGAAGTAGGGGCCAAGAATTACAAGGGGATCAAGATCGAGTATAAGAAAGTCGCGGTTTTTCCCGACGAGATCAAGCGTAATATCGATTCGATAAAGGAATCCAGGAAGGTTGATGTTTTAGACGACAATTTCGCTAAAACGCTATCTTACCCTAACCTCGCGGAACTGGAGAAAGCCATTGAGCGCCAGATGGCCGCGCAGAAAACCGGAAATTTGCGCCAGGATATCGAACGCCAGGTGATCGACGGCATCTCCAAAGGACTTGATTTCAAAGCGCCCCAATCGCTGGTCGCCAAGCAGCTGGAAGAGCTGGTGCGCCAGGCCAGGGTGGAACTAGCTTTGCGCGGGATGCCCAAAGAGAACATCATTAAGCAGGAAGAAACGCTGCGCAAAGAGCTTGGGCCGCAGGCCGAGAGCCAGGTCAGGGTGTATCTGATCCTGTCGGATATCGCTAAAAAGGAGAATATCCCTGTTGACGATAATATGTCGCAGAAAGTGATGGAATTTTTGTTCAAGGAAGCAGTTTGGAACATAGTAGAAGCTTAAAACGGAGGAAAAATATGGATATCAAAATGCAGACATTGGTTCCTATGGTGGTTGAACAGACTCCCCGGGGATTTGAAAGGGCCTATGACATTTATTCGCGCCTTTTAAAAGACCGGATCGTCTTTATCGGCACCGCCATCGACGACGTGGTAGCTAACCTGGTGATCGCCCAGATGCTTTTCTTGCAGATGGAAGACCCCGCCAAGGATATCAATATCTACATTAATTCTCCGGGAGGCTCAGTTACCGCGGGTCTGGCTATTTACGATACCATGCAGTTCGTAAAATGCGACGTGGCTACCTATTGCGTAGGCCAGGCCGCGAGCATGGGCGCGGTGCTTTTATGCGCCGGCACCAAAGGCAAGCGTTCATCTTTGCCTAATTCCCGGGTGATGATCCATCAACCCTGGGGCGGAGTGCAGGGAGCTGCCGAAGATATTTCCCGCCAGGCTACCGAGATCTTGAAGATGCGCGATAAGCTCAACGAGATAATCGCTTATCACACCGGCCAGCCTTTGGATAAGATCCAGAAGGATACCGACCGCGATTATTTCCTCTCCGCCGGGGAAGCCAAGATTTACGGGCTGGTGGATGAAGTTTTTATGGGAAAAATCAAAAAATAAGTCATATGTCACAAATCGCACGTCACAAGTAAAAAAGAAGGAGAACACGGTATGAAAAAAAATTATCTTTTGACCCCGGGGCCGACCCCTTTACCGCCGGAGGTCTGCGAGTCTCTTTCCCGGCCGATCATCCATCACCGGACCCCGCAATTCCAGGCGATATTAAAAGAGGCCTATGAAGGGTTGAGATACGTCTTTCAAACTTCGAACGAGGTCTTTATTCTGGCATCCTCGGGCACCGGCGGGCTGGAAGCGGCAATGATCAATTTCCTTTCACCCGGAGATACGGTCATAACTGTCGATGCCGGGAAGTTCGGCGAGCGCTGGGCCGAGATCGGTAAAGCTTACGGGATCAATTGCGAAGTGATCAAAGTGGAGTGGGGCAAGGCCGTCAATCCTAAAGACATCGAAGCTATATTGAAGGCCGGAAAAGGCAAGATCAAAGCGGTTTACACCACTTTATGCGAGACTTCCACCGGCGTGGCTACGGACATTAAAGCGATCGGCGAGGTGGTTAAAGCTACCGAGGCGATCCTGGTTGTGGACGCGGTCAGCGGGCTGGGGGCTATCGACTTGCAGGCTGACGGCTGGAACTGCGACGTGGTGGTTTCCGGGTCGCAAAAAGGATTGATGCTTCCTCCGGGGCTGGGATTTATTTCGGTCAGCCCCAAAGCCTGGAAACTGGCTGAAAGCTCGAAATGCCCGAAATATTATTTCGACCTCAAAGCCGCTAAAAAGGCTTACGTTTCGACGGATACTCCCTGGACCCCGGCGATCGGGTTAGTTATCGCTTTGAACGAAGCCATCAAGTTAATGAGGGCGGAAGGGCTGGAGAAGATCTTCAGCTGGCACAATAAAATGGCTGAGGCGGTGCGCAGCGCGGTGAAAGTTTTAGGATTAGAACTTTTTGCCCCTGACGCTTATTCGGACGTGGTCACCGCGGTAAAGGTCCCGGCTGGAATAGACGGGGAGAAGCTGGTCAAAACCATGCGTGATTCTTACGGGGTGACCATTGCCGGAGGCCAATCCGAGATGAAAGGCAAGATCTTCCGTTTTGCCCATATGGGTTATATCGGAGAATTCGATATTATCAGCGGTATCTCCTGCTTGGAAAAAGTTTTACAGCAAATGGGCTACAAATTCGAGCTGGGCACGGGCGTTGCCGCGGCCGAGAAAGTTTTTTTGAAGGCATGATGCGTGAGGGCAGGATCGAAAGGATTGGGAGGCTGATCAAGCCGGACGGGACGAGCTACTAGGGTGAATTCGCGAATAACACCTATAATGGATGCGGACGGCTGGCGACAGCCATCCTTAACGACCAGGGAAACGGAATGCTGGAGGAGAAAATATGCGAATTGCTTATGCTGCCATGAAGCCGCGAAGTACAGGATTTTCCCGTTTTTGTCTGGGGGCTTTCGTCTGCCTCCTGGCCGCCGGATGCGGCCCTCCCCGTGACTGTATTTTTTATGACAAGACAAATAATTGTTCGCTGAGGGTTCCGGGAGATTGGCGCGCCACTCAAACAATTTACATGAACGCCATGAAACTGTACGCGCCGACCGCCGACCAACTCCCCTTTATCACTGTCGGTGTCGTGGTCAACGAGACGCAGTCGCTTGAGGAATACACCAGGATGCTTATTCGGGACGCCAGGGAGAAGGAAGGGTGGCAGTTTCTAAGTCAGGAAAAGGCGACCTTACTGGGACAGCCTGCTTCCCGCTTGATCTTTCGTAAGCCGCAAGTCCAGGCGCCGCCCCAGGTGTTTGACTCACTCTTCACCATAAGGAACGGGACAGTATACCAGTTGACCCTGACGGTCGAAGAAAGCCGTCACAAGGAGAATGAGGCCCTATTCAGGAAGATAGCCGGCAGCTTCCGCATCGGCACTCAGCCGATGTTCTCGAGGGACATTTTTTAAAAATATGCCTCTGCGAAATTCCCGCGGCTTTTCGCGGAATGGCACACGGGCGTCATCCGCGCCGGGGAAAAATCGGGGACGTTATCATTTATTTCTGCAGGAGAAAAGCTCTTGTAAATAAATGAGAACCGTTCCCTATTTTTTTGCTTGATTATTTAGCAATACCTGCGGTATAATAAAAGCTTCTAAAACTCTTTCCAATTAAAACTAGGGGTTTATTTTTGACCAATTTAAAAGGAGCACGCGCATGTATAAAATTCTGGTCAGCGATTCTTTGTCCGATGAAGGTTTAAAGATACTCAAAGATAACAAAGAATTCGAGGTTGTCGTTAAAACCGGGATGAAACCCGAAGAATTGAAAGCAGTTATAAAGGATTACGATGCTTTGGTGGTCAGGTCGGCGACTAAGGTTAACCGGGAGATAATCGAAGCCGCATCCAAGCTCAAAGTCATCGGCCGGGCCGGCGTGGGATTGGACAATGTCGATCTTCCCGTAGCTACCGAGCGGGGCATCGTGGTCATGAACGCTCCGGCGGGGAATACCATTTCCACCTGCGAGCATACCGTGAGCATGCTTCTTTCTTTGGCCCGCAGCATTCCCCAGGCCAATGCTTCTACCAAAAAAGGCGAGTGGAAACGTTCCAAATTCATGGGGGTGGAGCTTTATCAAAAAACGCTGGGGATCGTCGGCCTGGGCAGGATCGGCCGGGAAGTGGCTAAAAGAGCGGCTTCATTCGGGATGAAGATCAAAGGTTATGACCCTTACTTGTCCAAAGAAGTAGCCGAGGACCTGGGCATCGAGGTCATGGAATTGAACGACCTTTTGAAAGCCTCGGATTTCATTACCGTGCACGTCCCGCTTACCGACGATACCAAACATCTGATTTCCGACAAGCAGTTCGAGATGATGAAAAAAGGCGCCAGGATCCTGAACTGCGCCCGCGGAGGCATTATCGATGAAGCGGCTTTGATCAAAGCCATCAAGGACGGCAAGATCGCCGGCGCCGCCCTCGACGTTTTTGAGAACGAGCCCCCGGCCGTTGATTCGGAGTTGTTAAAACTCGATAATGTGATCGTTACCTGCCATTTGGGCGCGTCGACCGAAGAAGCCCAGGTAAACGTGGCCATCGAGATCGCCGAATGCGTGAGCGATTTCCTGCTCGGCCGCGGGATCCGCAACGCCGCCAATTACCCGAACATCGACGCTGAGCTATACAAAACTTTACAACCGTATATCGTCATGGCCGAGAAACTCGGTAATTTCACCGCCCAGATCGTCGAAGGAAGGATCTGCGAAGCGGAGATCAAATTCACCGGGGATATTACCAGATATGACACTTCCTGCCTGACCATGGCTTTGACCAAAGGGATGCTTTCCCCGGTATTGAAGGAAACCGTCAATTTCATAAACGCCGTTCCTCTGGCCCGCAGCCGGGGGATCCAGATCAAACAGACCAAGACTTCTTCCAATGAGGAATTTACCAACTTGGTATCGCTGACTATAAAAACCGACAAGATGTCCAAGACTGTGGGAGCGACGCTTTCTCCGAAACGCGAACCCAGGATCGTCAAGATCAACGATTTCTACGTCGACGCTTCACCTGCGGGATACCTTTTGATGATGAAAAACTGGGATGTTCCGGGAATTATCGGTAACGTCGGGTCGCTGATGGGCAAGCACAATATAAATATCGCGGCGATGGTTTTCGGCCGCAAAACCCCGGGAGGCGAAGCGGTGAGCATCCTGAATATCGACAGCCCTGTTTCCCCGGAATTGGTGGAAAAGCTTAAAAAAGTCGAGAATATCCTGGAAGTGAAACTTATTAAATTATAAGTAATATTCAATAACCGGCAAGAATGAATAATAATCAGGAGGTCGGCAATGAGAGTTAGGATTAAGGTTGTGGTCGCGTTAAGTGTATTGTTTGTCCTGGGTCTTAATGCAAAATGCTTCGCTGAGGATGTCACTCTGGTTCTGGCCGGACAGACTCATGCCATGCTTTATCATTGCAACTGCCCCATAGAATCCGACGGAGGGATTGCCCGCAGAGCGACCTTGATCCAGCAGCTTAAGAAAAATAATCCCAACACCCTGGTGGTGGATTCGGGAAGTTTTTTTGCCGGAGGGCCCATGGACCAGGGTTCCCTGGGAGAAGATCTGGATAAGGCGCGCACGATCGTGCATCTTAAAGCCATGGACCTGATGAAATACGACGCCGTGTCTTTAAGCCCCGATGAATTCAATTTCGGGACGAAATTCCTGGAGGAGAATATCGCCAAAACCGGGATCAAATTCCTGGGCGCCAACATCGTTTCCAACAAAATCGCTGCGTATGCCGTCAAAAGATTCGGCAAGATCCAGGTCGGAGTTATCGGTTTAGTCAATCCTCTGATCAGCTCAAAGATGCCGGAACTGCAATTTATTCAGCCGCAAGACGCGCTCAAGAAAGCGGTCTCCGAGTTAAAGAAGCTCAATGTGGACCTGATCGTTTTGATAAGCGGCCTGGCGGAAGATCAAAACAAAGTATTGCTTTCCCAAAACCCGGAAGTTCATGTCCTTATTGAAGGGGCTAAATTCGCAAAAGAGAAAGTAACGGCTAATATCGGCTCGATCCTGCTTCTGGCTCCCAGATGGGAAGGCCGAAGGTTGGTGGCGGTGACATTCTCGATCAAGAACAAGGCCATAGAAGTGAAAAAGGCGGAAGATATCCGCGTTTCGGATAAATTAGCCGACGATAAACAAATGCTCGGCATTCTTCCACAGTGTTTCTCCGATAGAGATTGCAGGAAAGAAGGCTCGATCGCCAAGTGCCTTAACCCCGGACAACTTAACGCTGTGTGCGAGTTTAAACCGGCCCCTCAATTGGCTTTAACCGTGATCAATAAGCCGGACTGCCGAACTTGCAATACTGACGGAGTTATCAATTCCCTGAGAAATGAATTTCCCGGATTAAAAGTCGAAACTCTCAATTTTCCCGGGGTAAAAGCGGAGAAGCTCATCGAGCAGTTGCAACTGAATTATCTGCCGGCATATCTTTTGGATAAAAAAGTAGAAACAGAACGATCGTTCGAAAAAATGAAGCAAAATTTAGAGCTTAAAGGAGGATACTATTTTCTTAACACCCAGCTCACCGGCATAGGGTATTTTCTCCACCGCCACCAGATTTCCGGCCGCCTCGATCTGTTCTTAAGCCTGGTTAACAAGGATTCCGGAGTGCTTCTGGAGACCTTGAAAGAGTTCACTCCCGAGGTGCATTTCCTGGCCAATGAGGACGGCGATGGCTTTGCCGCTCCCGGCGGAAGGCTGGAAGCCGAGGAATATTTGCGGGCGGTCTGCGTTGAGAAATATTATCCGGGGCTTTTCTATAATTATATTACTTGCCGGGCTAAAAATATCGATACCTCCTGGTGGGATGATTGTCTTACGGACGTGGATGTTTCCGCGGTAAAAACCTGCGCGCAGGGCCCTGAAGGCAAGCAGCTTCTTAAGGAAAATATCTCTTTGAACCGGGAGCTGCAGATCGCTAACGGCCCGACGTATGTGTTGGATAACGAATTCGGCTTCCCGATAACCCGTCACGAAACCAATTACCTCAACGCTAACCTCGAGCTGGCAAAAAAAGGGGCTTTTCCTCTGATACACCTTGGCGGCTGGTTGAGGGCGACCTCGGAAGACGTAAAGACCGCCTATAAGCTGGTCCCGGAGTTAAAACATCTGAATTTATCCATCTCGACTTCCGACCAGATGATCGTGCATAAATTCAAAGGAAAGCTCGATCATGCTTCGATCATCAAGGAAATGGCTGAGGCCGTAGCTGTTGCCAGGAAACACGGAGCAGACACCATCGGTGTCAACGCCGAAGATGCCAGCCGCACCCGCATCGAATACCTGATCGAGTTCGCCCAGGCAGCGAAAGCCGCCGGTGCCGACCGGATCCGCTATTGCGATACCCTGGGCTGCGATTCGCCGTTTTCCATCTACGAGCGGATAAAGCTTTTGGCCCAGGAAATCCAGCATCCCATCGAGGTGCATTGTCATAACGATTTGGGTTTGGTCGTGGCTAATTCGGTCGCCGGAGCCATGGCGGCCAATGACGCCGGATGCGACGCCTATATCAATACCTGCGTCAACGGTATGGGCGAACGCGCCGGAAACGCAGACTTGGTCGCGGTGATCCTGGCCATAAAATACGGCAACCAGGTCGCCGGAAAATACCATCTCGACGAAAAGGTCAATTTAAAGACGGCCTGGAAGATCTGTAAATACGCTTCTTATGCTTTCGGCATTCCCATACCTTTAAACCAGCCTGGAGTGGGCTCCAATGCTTTCGCCCATGAATCGGGGATACACGCCGACGGAGCTTTAAAGGACCGGCGCAATTATGAGCTTTACGATTACGAGGAACTGGGCCGCGGGGAGCCGGAGATCATCGAAACCGGCCGCAAGATCACCGTCGGAGAATATTCCGGCATCAAAGGTTTCCGCAACGTCTACGATAAGCTGGAAGTCGCTTTTAAGGACGATAAAGAGGCCGCCGAGATCCTGGAGCTGGCCCGTTACGCCAACGTTCATAACCAGAAACCGCTGGTGGACGAGGAAATGAAATTCATCGCGAAATACCCGGATATCGCGCGCAAAATATTCACCATGAATCCTTAATGCGCGAGAAAAAAATTAAGCTGTCACATGTCACAAGTCACATGTGACTTTGGAATGAAAGGCAATTAAAATATGAATACAGTAATTGTTGGCGCGCAGTGGGGGGACGAAGGAAAAGGCAAGATCATCGATATCCTTTCCGCGAAAGCGGATTATATCGTCCGTTACCAGGGTGGCTCTAACGCCGGCCACACCGTGGTCGTCGACGGCAGCGGTTATGTATTTCACCTCATCCCCTCGGGTATCCTGCATAGGGGCAAAGTCTGCTGTATCGGCAACGGAGTGACCATTGACCCCGAATCCCTCCTGGAGGAGATCAAAAGCCTGGCTGAGGCCAAGATCCCTATCGACGGAAGATTAAAGATCTCTCAGCTGGCGCACGTGATCATGCCGTATCACAAGGTGCTGGATAAATTGCGCGAGTCCAAGAGGACCCACCGTATCGGGACCACCGGCCGCGGGATCGGACCGTGTTACGCGGATAAGATCAATCGCTGCGGCGTGCGCATGATCGACCTTTTAAATCCCAAAGTTTTAAGAGAAAAGCTCTCCGACAACCTTAAGGAAAAAAACGAGATTTTTAGAAAAGTCTACGGCCACCAGGGGTATAAGTTAAGCTCGATCTACCAGAGGTATCTAGATTTCGGCAAGCTTCTCTCCCCCTATATTTGCGATATTGCCGGCCTCTTGAATTCAGCCATCGAAAAAAAGAAAGATCTTCTTTTTGAAGGGGCGCAGGGTACTTTTTTGGATATAGATTTCGGGACATACCCCTTTGTGACTTCTTCTTCCGCCACTTCCGGCGGCAGCTGTATCGGAAGCGGTGTCGCTCCCACCAAGATCGACAAAGTCATCGGAGTGGTCAAGGCTTATACCACCAGGGTCGGAGAGGGGCCGTTCCCGACGGAATTTGACAGGGATTTTTCGGATCTTATCCGGAAAAAGGGCCGGGAATTCGGAGCTACCACCGGCAGGCCGCGCAGATGCGGCTGGTTCGACTCTGTTCTGGTAAAAAGAGCGGTGCTGTTAAACGGAATAACCGAACTGGCCTTGACTAAGATGGACATCCTGGACGGCCTGAAAACCTTAGAGATCGCTACTGCCTACAAGTATAAAGGAAAGCTTTTTCACGACTTCCCCGCGGACTACGAAGTTTTAGCCAACGCCAAGCCGGTTTACAAGCAGGTCCGGGGATGGAAGGAATTTACTACTAACATTAGCCGATACAAAGACTTGCCTGCCAACGCCAAAAGCTATATTTCCTTCTTGGAGGATATCCTTAAGGCTAAAGTCAGCATTGTTTCGGTTGGATCTTCGCGCGACGAAACGATATTCTTGTGATATTAGTTGACTAGAGCAGGGTGTTGTGTTATCATAATATTTCTTAAGTCATTTTAGGACAATCCTGTTTAAACAATCTTAAAACTAACCTATAGATTAAGGAGGCAACTGATGATCGTCAAGTCACTTAAATCGATTTTGGTGATTTTTGTTGTTTTATTTTTTACCGGTTGTTCTTTTATAATTCAGAAAGGGAGACGCTCCGACGTTCGGAAAATCGAAGAACTCTCGCAGAAGGTCGATGAGTTGAGCCAGGCCCAGAGGATCCTCGAGGACAGGCTTTCCCAGGAGATCAAAGATAAACAGGTCAAATTGAAAATGGCCGAAAAAGGGCTGGTGATCACTTTTGTCGCCGATGTGCTTTTTGATTCGGGTAAAGCCAAATTAAAGGCTGATACTTTTACCAGCCTGGATAAAGTCGCCCGGGTCTTGAATGAAAATGTCGCTGATCTGAAAGTCGGGATCGAAGGCCACACCGATAACGAGGCGATCAAGTTTTCCGGCTGGAAATCCAACTGGGAACTTTCCACGGAAAGAGCTTTAAGCGTGCTGCATTATCTTGTGGAACATGAAAAAGTCGCCGAAGACCGTTTATCCGTCCTGGGTTACGCAGAATATCAGCCGGTATCCGAAAACAACACCAAAGAAGGCAAGAAATTGAACCGCAGGGTGGAAGTGGTGATTTTTCCCAAACTTACCAAGATGAACCCGGCGCAGGAAAAGGAAGCTCAAGAGCAGGAAGATGAAAGTCAGGTGCAGGAAAAAATCAAGTAACCGTATTTATAATACGCAGTTTTGGGGCCGTAGTTTTTTTAAAATCAGGGGGTAACGTGGAAGAGAATCTTAAGGGCAGGTTGATTTTAATTCTGGGGATTTCGAACCTAATTTTTGTTTTACTTTGGGTTTCTTCATGCAACAACGAGCGCAAATTCAAGTTTGCTTTCAATAAGGAAATGGATACCCGGTTAGAGTCCGAGAAGAAAGTTTTCGAATTCGACAAAATTAAAGCTGTTCTTGAAGAAAAGGTCAATAAAGTCCAGCAGGAATTAGCGCAGGATAAGGCTGCGTTGGAATCTAACAAGAAATCTTTAGCCCAGGAACAATTGATCTCCAGCAGCCTTAAGTCCGAGCTGGATAAGATCAGCAGGCTCAAGGAAGCTCTGGAGGAAGACCTCAAAGAAGCCCTGGTAAAAGGAAAGTCTTTGTCGGCGGAAAAGACGAGAAAATAGATCGAGTATCGAGTAGAGGAGGTGGGGAAATGTTACGTAAAATAAAAGATAAGATAAAAAAATTAGCCAGCCCCAGGAAGAAAGTTTTAAAACCCAGGAGCGTGGTTAAGAGCGTTGCCGCTCGTAGGAAAGCCAAGACCCCGGAGAAAATTCCCGTGGAGATCATGAACAAAGAGGCGGTCCTGGGAGCGCGGGAAATGGCCATCGAGCAGACCAAGTTTTCCCATCCCGAAACTTTGAAACCCCGCAAACAGATGCCGCAGGATTTACCGGGCGGTTACGGCAAAGACAAGATCACTATCCAGGTCCGCGACCCCTGGTGGCTGCATTGTTATTGGGAGATCGCCGCCAATACCTGGAATAACCTGATCAACAGGTTAAAGGATTTGTTCTTCGGCTCCAAAAGAGTTTTGCGGGTTTACGACGTCAGCCGCATCAATTTCAACGGAAAGAACGCGCACAGGTTTTTTGATGTCGAAGTTTCTCACGACGCGACCAGCTGGTATTTGGATACCGGCGGGCCCGGCAGGAGCTGGGTCGTGGATTACGGCTTGAAATTGCCTAACGGCGAATTCATTACCATTGTCCGTTCGAATGTGGTGACTACTCCCATAGACGGCCCTTCCTGGATCACCGATGAAGAATGGATGGTTCCGGAAGAGATGTTCGGCCGCCTCTACGGCATGGGTTTCGGCCTGGGCCAGGCCACATCGATGGGCAAAGGCTGGCAGGAAAGGTTCAAGAAAGCATTATTCTCGGGGATACTTTCTTCTCCGGGCCTCACTTCCTCCGGCAGCCCGGTCAGGAAAAGAGCCAAGGAAAGAGGGTTTTGGCTGGTAGTCGACTGCGAATTGATCGTCTACGGAGCTACCGAGCCCGACGCCGAGGTCAGCATCCAAGGAAAGAAGATCAAGCTGCGCCCGGACGGGACGTTCACCATGCGTTACTATCTTCCCGACGGAAAACAGGTTATCCCGGTCAAAGCGGTTTCCGCGGATAAGATCGAAGAAAGAATAATAACCCCTATCGTGACCAGGGAAACTAAAACCAGCAATACGGTCAACGAAGAACTGGCCGCCCAATTCCATAAAAACGTATAATGAATAAAGGATACCTCTGTTTAGTCCTGCACAGCCATCTTCCTTTTGTCCGCCATCCGGAGCACGAAGATTTTCTCGAAGAAGACTGGCTTTATGAAGCGATAACCGAGACCTACATCCCTTTGCTTTGGGTCTATGAAAAATTGGTCGCAGACGGCATAGATTTCCGGATCACCATGTCCATGACCCCGACTTTGATCTCCATGCTCACCGACCAGCTTCTGCAGGAAAGGTATTGCAAGCATATCAACAAGCTTATTGAGTTGTCTCATAAGGAGATCGAGCGTACTTCCTGGCAGCCGCAGTTCCAAAGGCTGGCTATAATGTATTTGAACCATTTTTGCCGGGCCAGGGACACTTTCGACAAATACCACCGGAACCTGGTCATCGCTTTCAAGAACCTTCAGGACCTGGGAAAATTAGAGATCATTACTTGCGGGGCGACTCACGGTTATTTCCCGCTGATGGATTCCTGCAAGGAATCGGTGCGCGCCCAGCTTAAAGTGGCGGTTGCCCATTACGAAAGTAATTTCGGGCGCAAACCCCGGGGCATCTGGCTGCCGGAGTGCGGGTATACTCCCGGCCACGATGAAATGCTGAGGGAAGTCGGGATAAAATATTTCTTTACCGATTCGCACGGAGTGCTCCACGGTACCCCGCGGCCGAAATACGGGGTCTTTGCCCCGGTCTATTGCAAGAATTCCGGCGTGGCCTGTTTCGGAAGGGATCTGGAATCCTCAAAGCAGGTCTGGTCTTCGATCGAAGGTTACCCCGGAGATTATAATTACCGGGAGTTTTACCGCGATATCGGTTTCGACCTGGAGTTCGATTACATCAAGCCTTATATCCATCCCGACGGGGTGAGGATCAATACCGGCATAAAATATTACCGGATCAGCGATCCCTCGGGTGAAAAACAGCCTTATGTTCCGGAATGGGCCAGGGATAAGGCCGCGGATCATGCCGGCAACTTTTTGTTCAACCGCCAGAAGCAAGTGGAATTTCTTTATGATTTCATACAGAAAAAACCGCTTATTATTTCCCCTTACGACGCCGAGCTTTACGGACATTGGTGGTTCGAGGGGCCGCAGTGGCTGGATTTCCTGATCCGCAAGACTTCCTGCGACCAGGATGTGGTTAAGATGATCACTCCTTCGGAATACCTGGAACAGAACCGCAGGCTTCAGGTTGTTACGCCTTCGATGTCCAGCTGGGGCTGGAAAGGATACAGCGAGATGTGGCTGCAGGGCTCCAATGACTGGATCTACCGCCATTTGCACGGCGCTTCAGAACGGATGACCGAGCTGGCCAAGAGCCATCCCGAGGGCACCAACGGCCTGGTAAAACGGGCTTTGAACCAGGCTTTAAGGGAATTGCTCCTCGCTCAGAGTTCGGATTGGGCGTTCATCCTGGGAACAGGCACGCACACCAGCTATGCCGTGGCCCGGACCAAAGACCATTTATTGCGTTTTAACCGTCTCTACGATGAGATAAAATCCCATGCCATAGATGAGGAATGGCTTTCCGAGATAGAATACAAAGATAATCTGTTCCCCGAAATAGATTACCGTGTGCATCAGTAGCAGGTCAATCCTCTGGTCGCCCCAGGATTGATTCCATCCTTAAAAAAGTGCCTTTGGGATGCCCTGAGCGGCAATCAAAGGGCGGGTTGAGATCGAAACAAAATAAATTTAATTATGACTCAGGAAAATAATTTTCCCAGGCACGTTGCTATAATCATGGACGGCAACGGGCGCTGGGCGCAGGAAAAAAGGCTTCCCAGGGTTGCCGGACACCACGAGGGCACCAAAAGGGTAAAAGAGATCGTTAAAGCCGCCAGGGAACTGGGGTTGGAAGCGATCACTTTTTTTGCCTTCTCTACCGAGAACTGGGGCCGCCCGAAGCACGAAGTGGCGGTGCTTTTGCATTACTTCGGGAGCTTTTTGCGCAGCGAACTTCCAGGGATGATCAAGAACAATATTCGGTTCAAGGTTATCGGCCGGGGCCATCCCGTTCCCAGCCACCTTTTGGAAAAGATCCGCCAAGCCGAGATCAAGACCCAGAACAACACCGGCCTGGTTTTAATCCTGGCCATAAATTACGGCGGAAAGCAGGAGATAGTCGACGCGGCCAAGAAGCTGTGCAAATTGGCAATTGCGGGAAAACTCGAAGTCGATGACCTGGATATAGAAGAATTCAGCCGGCATCTTTATACTGCCGGGATCCCGGACCCCGACCTTCTGATCCGCACCAGCGGCGAGATCCGTTTAAGCAATTTTCTGCTTTGGCAATTGTCTTACGCGGAAATGTATTTCCCCAAAATTTACTGGCCGGATTTCAAGCGGGAAGAGTTCGTTGATGCTTTAAAGGAGTTCCAGAGAAGGCAGCGCAGGTTCGGAAATATTTCAGCGACAGGGAAAAAATAATGTTGATACAACGGATATTCAGTTCGATAATTTTGATCTCTCTGGCCACCATTGCGGTATTTAATGTCTGGGTTTTCCGTTTGATGATAATGGCGGTCACGGTGCTGGGCCTCTATGAGTTCTTCACCATGCTCGAGCGCAAGGGTATCAGTATTTACAAATATGTCGGTATCGGTCTGGGATCGTTCATCCCTTTATCGATCATGTTCCAGTTCGAGCTGACCAGAAAATGGGAA
This sequence comes from Candidatus Omnitrophota bacterium, assembly GCA_026387435.1. Taxonomy (GTDB): domain Bacteria; phylum Omnitrophota; class Gorgyraeia; order Gygaellales; family Profunditerraquicolaceae; genus JAPLLS01. Next base: position 16,861 of record JAPLLS010000081.1, on the reverse strand, counting down.
TTATTCTTTATTGTCCTGGCGTTCTTGTTGTTGACCATGATGCAATTCAAACGGCGCCAGAGCCAGGGAGCGATCGTCGGTATTTCGACTACGCTTTTCGGCATACTCTATGTTTCCTGGTTTTTTAGTTTTATCATCAAGATCAGGCTTCTGGATAACGGGGTGGGGTTCTTGGCCGTGCTTTTAATTAGCACTAAACTCGGGGATATCGGAGCATATCTAATCGGGATGAGTTTCGGCCGGACTCCGCTTTTGCCGCGGATCAGCCCCAAAAAATCCGTGGAAGGCGCGATCGGAGGGCTGTTTTTCAGCGTTCTAGGTGCTGTCCTGTGCAAGCCGATGCTTCCTTTTTCTTACGGACATTTGGTTTTGATCGGAATCGGTTTAGGCGTACTGGCCCAGCTGGGCGATCTGTCCGAGTCGCTGATGAAACGCGACTGCCAGATCAAGGATTCCTCGGCAATATTGCCCGGGATGGGCGGGGTGCTGGATGTGGTGGACAGCATTTTGTTCACGGCGCCGGTATTTTATTTTTATATTAACATAATCTTAAACTATCGGATTTATTAAAGATGAAGCGTATTGCGGTAATAGGCTCGACGGGATCGATAGGCAGGAATACCCTGGATGTCATCCGTCAGTTCCCGGATAAGTTCCGGGTGGCGGCTTTATGCGCCCATTCCAATGTCGAGCTATTGTCGGCCCAGGCCAGGGAATTCAAGCCGGAGCTGGTTTGCCTTACCGGCCAAGCTAAAACAAATTTCCACAAGCCCGGGAAAAAGGCAAAGTTTTTCCGCGGATTTTTGGGCCTTGAAGAGATGCTCGAAGACCGCCGGATCGACATGGTAGTTATGGCCATAGGCGGGTCAAGCGCACTCTTGCCTTTATGGAAAGCGATCGAGCTCAAGAAAGAGATCGCCACCGCCAATAAAGAGGCTTTAGTCATGGCCGGGGGATTGATCAGCCGCCTGGCCGCGGAAAAACAAGTCAAGATCATCCCCATAGACTCCGAACAGTCGGCGATCTGGCAGTGTTTAGAGAAAGAAGACCCGGCAAAACTGGAAAAGATCTATCTGACCGCTTCGGGAGGGCCGTTCCGGCTGTATTCGAAAGCACAGCTGGAGAACATTACCCTCAAAGACGCGCTCATGCATCCGCGCTGGAAAATGGGCAAAAAGATCACCGTTGACTCGGCAACTCTGATGAACAAAGGGCTGGAAGTCCTGGAGGCGATGTGTCTTTTCAAGGTAAGCGCAGGGGATATCAAGGTAGTGATCCATCCGGAATCGATAATTCATTCCATGGTGGAATTTGTCGACGGTGTAGTCATGGCCCAGTTATCGCAGACGGATATGCGTATCCCGATCCGGTATGCCATGTCCTATCCGCAAAGGCTTAAGGGCAAAGCCAGGAAATTAAATTTTTTTCAAATAAAAAGCCTGAATTTCGCCAAGCCTGATTTTGAAAAGTTTCCCTGCCTGGCTTTGGCGTTTTCGGCGGCCAGAGACGGCGGGACGATGCCTGCTGTAATGAATGCGGCCAACGAGGTAAGCGTCGCAGCTTTCATGGAAGGAAAACTCGGGTTTATTTCGATCGCGGAAATAATCGGTAAAGTAATGAGGCGCCACCGCAGCCTCAAAGATCCCACCCTCAACGATGTCCTTGACGCGGACAGTTGGGCCAGGATCGAAGCTCTTAGTTTGATCGGGGAGTGAAAATTTTTGAAATCAGCTGTTCATTAAAGGAGATACGCATATGTTCACGACATTAGTATTTTTTATCATTCTGGGCGTCCTGGTGATCGTCCATGAGTTTGGCCATTTTATCGCCGCTAAGAATTCCGGGGTCAGGGTAGAGAGATTTTTTATCGGCTTCGGAAAGAAGCTATTCTCGGTCAAGAAAAACGGGACCGAGTACGGCCTTTCAGCTTTGCCTTTAGGCGGATACGTCAAGCTGGCCGGGGATAATTATGATGAATATAAGGGCGCTCCGGACGAGTATCTGGCTCAGCCGATACGTAAACGCTTCTGGATAATATTCTGCGGCCCGCTGTTGAATTATGCTCTCGGGTTTATCTCTTTCTGGATCATTTTTTGCGTCGGATACCCCACGATCACCAATAAAGTCGGCGGGGTGCTGGATGGCTATGGCGCTCAAGCCGCGGGTATAACGGCCGGAGACAGGATAACTTCCATCGAAGGCGTGTCCGTAAAAACCTGGGATGACATTCAGAAGACGATCTACGCGAACCGCCAAAAAGCGGAATTGAAGGTCGAAATTTTAAGGAAAGACAAGCAGGAGACTTTATCGGTCGGCTTGAAACAGTCTTCCCAGACGGATACTCTGGGCCAGAAACGCAGCCTGGGATTGATAGGCATTAAACCCGACATGGAAGAAACTATCATTGAACGCTACGGCTTTTTCGAGAGCGCCTATTACGGCTTCAAAAAAACGATCGATATGACGGCTATGACTTACAGAGCGCTGTGGCTGATGATGACCAGGCAGCTTTCGGTCAGGGAATCCGTGACCGGGCCGGTGGGAATGTTCATAATTACCTCCGAAGTGACCAAGATGGGCATTATCGCTTTGATGCATTGGGTCGCGCTTTTAAGCGTGAGCCTCGCACTTTTTAATCTGCTTCCTTTTCCGGCCTTGGACGGCGGGCATATAGCTTTGCTGTTTCTGGAAAAAATCAGGGGTAGAGGTTTAAGCCGGCGGTCGGATGATGTTTTTAACCGCATTGGATTCGGTTTTATCATACTTGTCGCGGCGGCGGTATTCTTTAATGACGTGATCAGGTATGAATTGCCGGGAAAATTCGTGCAAGTTCTGGACAAGGCAACGCACTTCATAAAAAAGTAGGCGGATATGTTTTTCAGGCGAAAAACAAAAGTAATCCATATCGGATCGATCAAGATCGGCGGGAATAATCCGATAGCCATCCAGTCTATGGCTAAAGTTAAGACTTCCGACGTGGACCGGGTTGTCGCCCAGATCAAAGAACTGGAAAACGCCGGCTGCGAGATCATCCGGGTCGCGGTTAAAGACCACGCCGACAGCGCGGCATTAAGGCAGATCAAAAAAAACATAAAGATCCCCCTGGCCGCGGATATCCATTTCGACTGGGTCCTGGCCGTGGAAGCTATTGAGAGCGGGGTAGATAAGATCCGGCTTAATCCCGGGAATATCTTTAAATTAAACCAGATCCGGGAAGTGGCCAGCGCGGCCAAGCTGGCCGGCATTCCCATCCGGGTCGGGCTTAATTCCGGCTCGGTGGGTTCGGGCAAAGACCAGGTCAAGGCTATGGTCGAAAAAGCCCGGGCGTACATTAAGAACCTGGAAAAGTTTAAATTCCGGGATATCGTAGTTTCTTTAAAAGCCCAGAATGCCCGGGACACCATTACCGCTTACCGTGAAATGTCCGGGTATTGCGATTATCCGTTCCATTTAGGAGTGACCGCTACCGGGCTTCCCCAGGAAGGCCTGATCAAGTCCAACGTGGCAATTGGGACTTTGCTATTAGACGGTATTGGTGATACAATAAGAATATCCCTTACCGATAAGCCGCAGGAAGAAGTCAAAGCCGCCAGGCTTTTATTAAAGTCTTTAGGATTGCGTAATTTCGGCCCGGAGATCATCAGCTGCCCGACTTGCGGCAGATGCGAAGTAAATTTATTCAAAGTGGTCAAGGACCTGGAAAACCAGCTGCAATCCGTGATTTTTAAGCCGAAAGCCCGGCCGATCCAGGTAGCGATAATGGGCTGCGTGGTCAACGGCCCGGGAGAAGCTAAACACGCCGATCTGGGCATAGCTTTCGGAAAAAAAGACGGGCTGTTGTTCAAAAAAGGCAGGCCAATCGTTAAAGTATCAATTGACCGTTGTGTTGAAGTGCTGATAAAAGAAATAAAAAGGATCGCTTAGTATGCTTTGGACCAAGACATTCATCCCCACGATCAAGGAAGTTCCCCAGGAGGCGGAATCCGAGAGCCACAAGCTGATGCTGCGCGCCGGGCTTATCCGGATGCTCATGGCCGGGGCGTATTCATATTTGCCGTTAGGCCTTAAGGTTTTGAACAACATCCAGCGGATCGTCCGCGAAGAGATGAATAACAGCGGCGCGAACGAACTCCTGCTTCCGGCTTTGCAGCCTTTGGAACTTTGGCAGAAAACCGGCCGGGACAAGATCATCGGCGAAGTAATGATCCGTTTTACTGATCGCAGGGGAAGAAATCTCTGCTTAGGCCCCACTCATGAGGAAGTGATCACTGATCTGGTCCGGCAGCATGTTTCCAGCTACAAGCAGATGCCTTTGATCCTTTACCAGATCCAGACTAAATTTCGCGACGAGATCCGGCCGCGTTTCGGCCTGGTGCGGGCCTGCGAATTTATCATGAAAGACGCCTACAGCTTCGACGCCGATGAGCAAGGTTTGGATAAGAATTACTCGGTTATGCACGAAGCTTATAAGAGGATCTTTAAACGCTGCGGCCTGGATTGCCTGAGCGTAGAAGCCGATTCCGGAGTTATGGGCGGAAAAGTTTCCCATGAGTTCATGGTTCCGGCTGCCTGCGGGGAAGATATAGTTTTGGTTTGCCCGAAATGTAAATTGGCTAAACCTTTTAAAGAGGAAAAAGTCCTCTGCCCGCAGTGCAAAGTGGAATTAGAGAAAGTCAGTACCATCGAGGTCGGCCATATTTTTAAATTAGGCACGAAGTACAGCGCAAGCCTGGGAGCTAATTTTCTCGACGCCAAAGGCGTATTAAGCCCGGTGATCATGGGCTGTTACGGAATAGGCGTGTCGCGTTTAGTGGCTACGGTAATCGAGCAGAACCGTGACCAGCAGGGGATCATTTGGCCCAAAGAAGTCGCTCCTTACGATGTTTTGATCATTCCTCTGGAGATCACCGACGGGCCGATAATGGAAAAGGCCAAAGAGCTCTATAAGCTTTTCGGCGATCAGGGGTTAAAAGTGCTGATGGATGACCGCGATGAGCGGGCCGGGGTCAAGTTCAAGGATGCCGATCTTATCGGCATCCCAGTGCATCTGGTCCTGGGCAAGGAATTTTTGAAAAGCGGCAACCTGGAATTAAAATTGAGGCGCTCCGGAGAAAAGTTTTCTTTTTCAGCAGAAGAGGTCCTCAATAAAGTCAAAGGCTCGTTAGATGGAAAATAAAAAGTTAGTCCCGGGATTAGAGAGCCTGCTTAAAGAATTTTTAAACGTGCAGGGATTAGACCTGGTGGAGATGGAAAGTCACCGCGCAGCCAGGAATTTGGTCGTGCGCCTGAGCGTGGATAAACCCGAAGGCGGCATAACCGTAGGGGAATGCAGCAAGGTTAATCGCCGAATCGGGGATCTGATCGAAGAAAAGAATCTTATCCAGGAAAGCTACATAGTGGAAGTGAATTCTCCGGGCCTGGACCGGCCTTTAAAAACCAGGCAGGATTTTCGGCGCTGCCCGGGGCGAAAGGTAAAGTTCTTTCTTATTGAGCCAATAAATGGTAAAATAGAAGTAGATGGAGTTATTTCGGGAGTATCGGAAGACGCAGTCCAGATTTGCACGCCTGCAGGTGATTGTTTTATCCCGTTTTCCCAAATACATAAGGCTAAACAGATTTTTTAAATAACCAATAAGTAAACCTAAGGATGATAAAGTCATGAGTAGAGAATTAATCGCGATCATTGAACAGATAGAAAGAGAAAAAGGGATTAAAAAAGGCGTTTTAATCAGCGCCGTGGAAAGTGCGCTCTTGAGCGCGGTGCGCCGGGTCATCGACGTCAAGCCTAACGAAGAGCTGGAAGTAAAACTGGACCCGGAAACCGGGGAGATCCACGCCTTCCGGAATAAGGAAGAGATCACCTCGGTGGATTTCGGCCGCATTGCCGCGTCAGCCGCGCGCCAGGTGATCATCCAGAAGATCCGCGAGGCCGAGAAGGACGTGGTTTTCGGCGAATTCCAGGGCAAAGTGGGAGAGATCATTTCCGGTACGGTATACCGTTTTGATAAAGGCAATATTATCGTCGATATGCTCGGCAAAGCCGAAGGGGTGCTTTTAAAGAGCGAACAGACCCCTAAAGAGGAAAACCGCCAGGGCCAGCGTATCCGGTCGCTCATCCTGGAAGTCAAGAGAGATAACCGCGGGCCGCAGATAATCCTGACCCGCAAACATCAGAATTTCGTGAAAAAACTTTTTGAACTGGAAGTCCCGGAAATATACGAGGGGATCGTGGAGATCAAAGCCATTTCCCGGCAGCCCGGCGAACGCACCAAGATCGCGGTCTGGTCCAAGGACGAAAAGGTGGATTCCGTGGGCGCTTGCGTGGGCATGCGCGGAGGCAGGGTCAAGAATATCGTTAATGAACTTTCTGGAGAAAAGATCGATATCGTCCGTTACAGCGAAGATATCCGTGAATATATCAAAGCCTCGCTTTTACCGGCAGAGGTCAGCGAGATAAAACTGGATAAGGCTGCCAAGCGCGCGGAAGTTATCGTCGTCGACGATCAGCTTTCTTTGGCTATCGGCAAGCACGGCCAGAACGTTAGGCTGGCATCGCGATTGGTCGGCTGGGAACTGGATGTGCGCACCAAGGCGATGTCCGAGGCTGCTGCTATTGAGGCGGCGAAGCTGGCTGAAAAGAAAGCCGAGGCTGCGGCCCCACAACCGGCTGTAGAAGCTCCGGCAGAGGAGTTGGCGAAAGAAGAAAAGCCTAAAGTCAAAAAAGAAAAAGTTAAAAAGGAAAAAGTTAAGAAAGAAGAGACTAAGAAAGAAAAGAAAGCTGAAGAAGCCGCCTCCGGAATAGCTGATCTTTCCGGAATCGGGGAAAAGACGCTGGCCAGCCTCAAGAAAGCGGGATTTGTTTCTTTAGAGGATATTGCCAAGGCGGATGCCGCGGGATTGTCCGAAGTTAAAGGAATTTCCGAGAAGAAAGCCCAGAATTTAATCGAAGAAGCAAAGAAGCTCCTCAAGGGATAAAATAAATTATGGATAAAGAAAAAAAAGAAAAAGTTAAGACCGTAAAAGCAAAAGCCGGGGAAAAAGAAACGCCGAAGAAGAAAGTTTTGAAGGAGCCTAAGGTTGCGGCGAAGGCTGTGGCAGCTTCCAAGCCCAAGGCCAAAGCAATAGCGGCATCCAAGGCGAAGGCAGTCAAAAAAGAAGCGGCTGTCTTGGTTGCGCATCCGCACCCAACAGTTGCGCATCCGGCAGCACATCCGCATCTGGCAGTTGTGCATCCTCATCCGGCCAAAGAAGAAATTAAAAAAGAAGAGCTTAAACCCGTGGTAAAGCCGGCGGAACACAAGCCGGTTAAACCCGTTCCTGCTGCCGCGGCTGCTGTGCCTCCCATAGCTCCTGCGGTGCCTGCTCCGGTTGCTGTTGTCGCTCCGGCCAAAGTTCTCAAGGATCTGGTTTTGGAACTTCCAATTTCCGTAAAAGATCTGAGCATCCAACTGCAGGAGAAATCATCGACGATCATCAAATCATTGATGGCCATGGGGGTTATGGCCGGAATCAACCAGTCTTTGTCGGAAGAGGCAGTCAACAAGATCTGCGAAAAATACGGTTTCAAGCCTAGTGCGGCTCCGGATGAGGAAGAAACCGCGTTAGCTGTGCATAATAAACCCGATGCTCCTGGATCGCTGCAGTGGCGGCCGCCTATCGTGACCATTATGGGCCATGTCGACCACGGAAAAACTTCGCTTCTGGATGCCATAAGAAAGACTAATGTCGTCGACTCCGAGTTCGGAGGGATCACCCAGCATATCGGCGCTTATACGGTCAAAGGGGCTAAAGGCCAGGTAACTTTCCTGGATACCCCGGGCCATGAAGCGTTTACCGCCATGCGCGCCCGCGGGGCCAAGGCCACGGATATTGTGGTCCTGGTGGTCGCCGCTGACGACGGGATCATGCCTCAGACCCAGGAATCCATTGACCATGCCCGGGCCGCGGGGGTGTCCATAATCGTGGCCGTCAACAAGATCGATAAACCCCAGGCTGATCTGGACAGGGTCAAGAAGCAGCTTTCCGCTGCCGGGCTGATGGCCGAAGATTGGGGCGGCAAAACTATTACTGTTCCTGTTTCGGCTAAAACCGGACAGGGAATAGATACTTTAGTAGATATGATCCTTCTGGAATCGGAAATGCTGGAATTGAAAGCCAATCCTAACCGGCTGGCTAAGGGTGTAGTTCTGGAAGGTAAAATGATCAAGAACAAAGGCCCGGTGTCCACGCTTTTGGTGCAGACCGGCACTTTGCATTTGAACTCCAGCATTATCGTCGGTGACCTTTACGGAAAGATCCGGGCGATGTTCAATGACCGCCATCAGCCAGTGACTGTAGCCGGCCCTTCGACTCCGGTTGAAGTTTTGGGAATTTCCGGAGTCCCTGAAGCAGGAGAACAGTTTTTTGTAATCGAGGACGAGAAGACCGCCAAGGAGCTGGTTTTAAAGCGGCAGGAAAAAAGCAGGCAAAAACAGATGCAGCCCATTAAAAGAATGGGGCTGGAAGATCTGTATTCCCAGATCAAAGAGGGCAAGATCAAGGAACTGGAGATCGTGCTTAAGGCTGACGCTCAGGGATCGATCGAGGCTATTAAAGGAGAGCTGGCTAAGATCGAATCCAAAGAGGTCCAGCTGCAGATCCTCCATGAAGGCATCGGAAACATAAATTATTCGGACGTGATCCTGGCTTTGGCTTCCAACGCCCTGATCCTGGGATTTAACGTGGTGGTGGACGACCAGGCTAAAGAGCTGGTCAATAAGGAAGGCCAGGACGTGCGGGTTTATAATATCATCTACGAGCTGGTCAACGAAATAAGGGCGGCGCTTGAAGGAATGCTCGCCCCGAAATTAAAAAGAGTGTTCATGGGCCGGGCCGAGATCCGCAAAATTTTCAAACTGTCTTCAGGACTTTTCGCCGGTTGCCATGTGACCAAGGGCAAGATCGCCCGGAGCGCTTCGGTAGCTTTGATCCGCAACGGGGAGGAAGTTTACGAGGGGACACTCTCATCGCTGAAGCGCTTTAAAGACGATGTGAAGGAAGTCGAAGAAGGATTTGAGTGCGGGATGGCTCTTAAGGGCCACAACGATATCATGGAAGGCGACGTAATCGAGGCTTTCCAGATCCAAAAGATCGCCCGGACCCTGGATTAAATATGACAGCCAAGAACCGGATTTTAAGCGGGATGCGTCCGACGGGAAAATTGCACCTCGGCCATTTGGTCGGCACGCTGGATAACTGGGTCAAGCTGCAAAAAGAATACGACTGCTATTTTATGGTGGCGGACTGGCACGCGCTGATGGGCGAATATGAGAACCCCTCGGGGATGTCCGAATACGCCATTGACAACGTGATCGACTGGATTAGCTGCGGGATCGATCCGAAAGAATCCACGCTCTTCGTCCAATCCCAAGTTAGCGCTCACCTGGAACTGTTTTTGATCTTCTCCTGTTTTACCCCTTTAGGTTGGCTGGAACGCTGTCCGACCTATAAAGAACAATTACGCGAAGTCACGACCCGCGATCTGCATACTTACGGCTTTCTGGGTTACCCGGTCCTGCAGGCCGCGGATATCCTGGTTTATAAAGCCAATAAAGTCCCGGTGGGAGAAGACCAGTTGCCGCACCTTGAGCTTACCCGCGAGATCTGCCGCAGGTTCAACGGCCTTTACAAAAAAAATATTTTTCCCGAGCCCAATGCCATATTGACCAAAGCCGCCCGCCTTCTGGGTTTAGACGGGAGGAAGATGAGCAAAAGCTACAACAATGCCATCAATCTTTCCGACTCGCCAGAGGAGATCCAGAAGAAAGTCTCGAGCATGATCACCGATCCCAAGCGGATAAAGCTCTCCGACCCGGGCCACCCGGAAGTCTGCAACGTCAATTCCTATTACGCCATATTTAGCCCGGAAATAAAAGACGAGATCGATGATTCCTGCCGCCAGGCCAAGATCGGCTGTACGGATTGCAAAAAGAAGCTCGCGGAAAAGCTTAACCAGAAATTAGACGCGTACCGACAGAAACGCCGGGAGCTTTCCCGGGATAAAGATATGATCAAAGATATCCTGCACGAAGGCAATGTCAAAGCCAACACTGTGGCTAATGAGACGCTAAAGGAAGTTAAAGCGGCAATGGGATTATGAGCTATAAAATAAAACTGCAGTTGTTCGAAGGGCCGCTGGATTTATTGATCTACTTGGTCAAAAAGGACCACCTTAATATTTACGATATACCCATAGCCAAAATTACCGAGCAGTACTTATCCTACCTGGAACTGATGAAATGTTTAGATTTAAATATAGCCGGGGAGTTTTTAGTCATGGCCGCGACTTTGATGCAGATAAAATCCAAAATGCTCCTTCCGCCCGACCCGACTACGGTGGAGCAGGAAGAGGTTGCCGATCCCCGGGAAGAGCTGGTCAAGCAGTTATTGGAGTACGAGCGGTTCAAGGAGATCGCCCAGGAATTGCGCCAGAGAGAAACCAACCAGCAGGAAGTTTTCAAGCGGCCCAAAACCACGGTTTCCGGCAAAGAACTGCCCGTCGAAGGCTCGGTTTATTTTGAGGCCAGCATTTTTGACCTGATCACCGCTTTTTCCAAGGCCCTCGAGGACACCCCGAAAGAATTGTTCTACGACGTCATCAAAGATGAATTCACCATAGAGGAAAAGATCCACGGGATCCTGCACAGTCTTTTACTTAAAGCAAGCTTGAGCCTTACGGAATTGTTTTCCCAGGCCAAGAATAAATTAGAGATCATTGTCACCTTCCTGGCCATCCTTGAACTGACCCGGATGAAAGAGATCGTCGCAATGCAGAAAGAAGTGTTCGGGGATATTGAGATCGTCAGGAACCAGAACAACATCATTCCTTATGACCGAAAAAACCAGATCCAAAGCAATTGATCCCGGGGCTAAAGATTTTAAATCCGGCATCAAATATATCAACAGCTCTGTTGATCCCTTAAAGGAATTGGTAGCTAAAGCCGCGATCGGCGACGGCCGCGAGACCGAGGAAGACACGGTCCTGAACATCTCGCTGCGTCCTTTAAAACTGGCTGAGTTTATCGGCCAGAAGGATATAGTAGATAACCTCAAAGTCTGCCTGACCGCGGCCAAGCAAAGGAAAGAGCCTCTGGAGCACGTGCTGTTGTCAGGCCCTCCGGGGCTGGGGAAAACCTGCTTGTCCCATATCCTGGCTCACGAAATGCATTCCAAGATCACCGCGACCTCGGGCCCGGCGATCGAGCGGGCGGGAGACCTTATCGGGATACTGACCAATCTGGAAAAGGGAGACGTTCTTTTTATCGATGAGATCCACCGCCTTTCCAAGGTCGTGGAAGAATTTTTGTATCCGGCCATGGAAAATTCGGAGATCGATTTTATCATCGATAAAGGGCCGTACGCCAAAACCATTAAATTTCATCTCAAGCCTTTTACCTTAGTGGGTGCCACTACCCGCTCGGGTCTGTTGAGCTCGCCTTTGCGCAGCAGGTTCGGGATATTTTATCACCTGGATTTTTACGAGATCGCCGACCTTGCCCGGATCGTCATACGTTCGGCTAAATTATTGAATATCGCCATCGACCTGGAAGCGGCGGACGAAATTTCCCGCCGGGCCCGGGGCACTCCCAGGATCGCGAACCGGCTTTTGCGCCGGGTCAGGGATTACGCGCAGGTTTCCGGGGCTAAAGAGATCGACGGGGCGATCGCCTCCAAGAGTTTGGACGATCTAAGGATCGATAAATCCGGGCTTGATGAGATGGACCGCAAAGTCCTCAAACTGGTCATTGAGACTTTTGACGGAGGACCGGTAGGCATTGAAAGCCTCGCCGCCAGCCTTAACGAGGAGCAGGATACGATCGTCGACGTGGTTGAGCCGTTCCTTTTAAAAGCGGGATACCTGAAACGCACTTCGCGCGGCCGGGTGGCTTCAAAGCTCGCCTACGAGCACTTCGGCTTTAAACCTAAAGAGCGACAGGCGGAATTATTTTAAAATAAACACCTCTGCCGGTGGTTTACCGATAGACATTCTCTCAACTTGTTGCCCCTGCTTCGGGGCGTGCTCCGAAAACAGGTTATTACTCGGCCTGCTGCGCAGGCCTGCGTCATAATCCTATGTTTTCTCCGCACAACCCCTCGCGGAGGCCCCTTTTGTTGCTCGAACGATTGATCGCTACCCGCAAACGCAAGTATTTTAAAATAATTCCTTCTTAAAGGTTAAAAGATGCAGGAATTGGGAAAAAGCCTTATTTTGTTCGGGGTGATCCTGGTGGTGGTTGGGGTGCTCCTGGCATTTGGCAGTAAGATCCCGCTGTTAGGAAAATTGCCGGGGGATATACTGGTCCAGCGCAAGAATTTCACTTTTTATTTCCCGCTGGCTACTTCGATAATTATCAGCGCGGCGCTTTCTTTGGTGTTCTGGTTATGGTCAAAACGATGAAGATAATAAAAATATTCCTAATACTTAGTTTAGTGCTTTCTTTCGGGCTGTCAGTTGATCCGGGCTATGCCCAAAGCGCGGATCAAAAGGTCCGGGTCAAGATATTCCATGACGCTCCGGTTTTTATTGTAGTGATCAAAGGCGACTACACGGTCAGGGAGTATAAATCGGACCGGATCCTTAATTACGGCAAGAAACTTAAGGCTAAGGTCGCCGGTTATAAAGGCGGGATCCTTTTAGCCGGGCGTTACCTGGCGGCGAACAATGTTTTTATAAAGCCCAACGGCCCGGAAGAACCCATCGAGATCAACGGCAAGAGGTTCAAGGGGGGCTTGCAGGTGATCAAAAGAGACGGCGTGACTTTGAGCTTGATAAATCATTTGAGGCTGGAAGATTATGTCAAAGGAATCGCGGTCCGCGAGACTTCCCATTACTGGCCGATAGAAACCCTCAAGGCCGAAGCGGTGGTATTTAGGACATTCGCTTTGTACCGGGCGGAACAATTCAAGAATAAGGAATGGGACGTGAGCGACGATGTGTTCTCCCAGGTTTACGGGGGGATGGAAGCCGAGCGTTACCGGATCACCGAAGCGGTGGACGCGACCAAAGGCGAAATCCTCCAATTTGACGGGAAAATCCTGCCCGCGTTCTATCACTCTACCTGCGGCGGAGCCACGGAAGACGCCAGTGTCCTCTGGGACATTGACCTGGTGCCGCTTAAGGGCGTGGCTTGCGGTTTTTGCAAAGATTCCCCGCATTTTTCCTGGAAGACGACCGTCTCCAAAGAAAAGATCCGGCAGCTCTGGGAAAAGAACGGCCAGAGGATAAAAAAGATCAACGAAGTAGTCATTGCCGGACGGGATAAATCGGGCCGGGTGAGTAACCTGGATATCGTAACCGATCAAAAAGACATCGAGATCGCGGCCAAGGATTTCCGGAACATGATCGGCCCGGATATAATTAAAAGCACCAACTTTAAGATCAACGCCAGCAGCTCGGACATTACCTTTGAGGGCTTTGGCTGGGGCCATGGAGTGGGTTTATGCCAGTGGGGCGCTTATTTTATGGGCAAGTACGGCTCGGACTACCTTAAAATCCTCGATCTTTATTACCCCGGATCCAACCTGACCAAACTCAGCGAATAAATGAAGCTTTCCGATTTCGATTATCATCTGTCCAAAGAACTTATCGCCCAATATCCTTTGCTTGAAAGGGATTCGGCCAGGCTTCTGGTTGTTGACCGGGCTTCCGGGAAAATCGAACATAAGATATTTAAAGATATAGCCGGATATTTAAAAAAAGACGACCTCCTGGTTTTAAACGATACCAAAGTCCGGAAATGCCGGCTGAAGGGAAAGCGCAAAAGCGGCGGGAAAGTAGAAGTCTTCCTGCTCAAGCATAAAGGCGGGCTGATCTTCGAGGCCATGATCAAACCCGCGCGGATCAAAACCGGAGAAAAAATAATTTTCCCGGGTTCAGCGATAACCTGCGCGCTTATTGCCAGAAACGTTGTGAAATTCGACGCCCGCAGCGAGGAAGAAGTTTACGGTTTGGGAGTGATACCTTTGCCTCCCTATATAAAACGCGAAGCCGAAGAGCAGGATTCGCAATATTATCAGACGGTTTACGCCCGGGAAAACGGTTCAGTAGCTTCTCCGACCGCCGGCTTGCATTTTACCCCGGAGTTATTGACCCGGATCCAGCAAGCCGGGACCGAGGTCGCCTACGTGACTTTGCATGTCGGACATGCCACTTTTAAACCGGTCAGCGCTGACGACATCACCCAGCACAAAATGGGGCTGGAATTTTTTACCATAAGCCCAGAGACCCAGAAAAAACTCTTTGGATTCAAGAAGAAGGGTTTGGGAAGAGTTATTGCCGTAGGAACAACCAGTTGCCGCACGCTGGAGACTTATGCTGCGGGCCAAACCGAAGGATCAACCGAACTTTTTATTTATCCGGGATATAAATTCCGGATGGTCAACGGACTGCTTACCAATTTTCACCTGCCCAAAACCACGCTTTTCATGCTCGTCTGCGCTTTTTGCGGGGAAGAACTCGCCAAAAAAGCCTACGCCCTGGCCATAAAAGAGAAATACCGCTTTTACAGCTACGGCGACGCGATGCTCATCATTTAAAAAATAACCTCCCCACACCGGGTGTGGGGAGGTTATTGTAACTGCCAGTTAAGTTTCTAACGAACAGGGTGGTCTAAAACATAACGCAGATTTTGCTGCTGCATCGGAGTTAAATCTCTTGTAGTCCTGATCCTGTTATTGCTTGTTTGCAATTGTCCTCGCGCGTCTATTCCTTTCATATGTCCGTCACTCAAATGCACATCCTGGGGGATAATTACTTCTTTGGCAAAGTTAAAGGTTGCTACCGGATTGGAAGTAGTCGTCGGTGGCAGATTATTACTTCCCATAAAATTCGGACCTTCATCCATAACCTCCGGAGGCGGGTCTTTAGGCCTATTTTTAATCGGTATGCTGATGAGCGAAGGATATGAAACGGCGTCTTTAGGCTCTGTTGAGGTTTTCTTTAATTCAAGAAGTACCCCGGAAGTTTGATTCGCTGACTTATTAACCCTGAATAGTTCTCCAACTTTAACACTTAGATTAAGCATCGGATCATTGAGCGCTCTGGTTTTAATAGCGTCGTCGCTCTTAATAGTCTCCTGAGTAGTCTTTTCTCGAATCATAACCATATTGCTTGTAGCGCCAAAGGTTTTAATCGCTGATTGATTAAGGCCGGATAATGCTTTAGGGATGCTTCCGACTGTTTTATACGTCGTAGTTGCGAGTGAGTTGAAAGAATTCCGTATATCATCGCCTAAACCTTCGGCAAAAGCGCTGGTTGTCAAGGCCATAAAAAACATTACTACTAATCCAGTGGTCTTTTTCATCTTTTCCATCCTTTTTTGTTTTTTACTTCATAATATCTTACTTATATATATATGTTAATTAGAGTTTAACCCATAACGACTAAAAAACAAGACTGTTTAAGCCGTTCCAAGAAACCGTTTTCTGTTAAGGATTATAGGATTTTTTGATTTAGGGCAGCGAGGAATTTTTTGTATTTGGGCTGGATATTCAGGGATGCGCTTATTTCTAAAGCTTTGGTGCTGAGGGTTCGTATCTGGCGGCGGGCGTAATCCAAAGAGCCGCTTTTCTTGATCAGCTGGCGCATAACTTCGAGGTCAGTTAAAGTCACTTTTTTCTTCGTCAGGATCAGTTTGATCTTATTCCGGTCAACGCCGTTGGCTTTACGGCAGGCCTGCCAGATCAACAGGGTTTTTTTGGCTTCCTGCAGGTCAGAGAGCATTGATTTACCGATCTCTTTCTCGTTGGCGAACATGCCCAGGATATCGTCCTGGATCTGGAACGCCCTTCCCAGGTAAACTCCGTATTCAAAGATCTTCTTGATTTGATCCTCACTGGCTCCGGCCAGGGTCGCGCCGATCGACAAAGGATAAGCGAAAGTGTAATAAGCGGTTTTTAAATCGTAGATCTTGTAAATATCAGCCTGGGAGATCTCTTCGATGGTTTTGGCCCCGCAGACCATCTCGATGAATTCTCCGCATCCGGTGAAAAGGGCGGCGGAAACGAATTTTCGCAAAGCTTTTTCTTTGCGTTCGGGTTTTTCTTTAATGGCCAGGAAGGCGTCCATGGCCAGGGCGTAGAGGATGTCCCCGGCAACGATGGCCAGGTCCTGGCCGTTGAATTTGATGCCGCGGCTTTTGGCGAAATGATCGTTGAACATCTTGTGCATCGCGGGCTTGCCCCGGCGCAAATCGGATTTATCGATGATATCGTCGTGAACGAGCATGAAATCGTGAAGAAGCTCGATGGAAAGGGCGCTGCGCCAGAGGCCGCTGGCCGGTTTACGGCTATAAGCCAGGTAGCCCAGGACGAATAAAGTGGGGCGGATCCTTTTGCCCGGCCGGAGGATATAATCTTTGATCTTGGCGCTTAAAAGCGGGGAAATACTCTTTAACCGGTAATCTTGGTCCAGCCGGGAAGCGTAGGAAATCAGTTCTTTATCTAGCTTAAATTTTGTTTCGTTTAGCATTTTTTTATGTTAACATATATTACTTTTTAAGACAAACTATATTTTAAATATGAACGATTTTAAGCTGATTCATCAAGACAAGTTTACTTCCGCCCGCCTGGGAAAATTGATTACCAGCCGGGGGGATATCGACACCCCTTGCTTTATGCCCGTAGGGACCCAGGCTACGGTCAAGACGCTCTCGCCTGTAGATCTGAACGATTGCGGGGTGCAGATCATGCTTTCCAACGCTTACCATTTGTTTTTACGCCCGGGAATGGAGGTTATCCGCCAGGCCGGAGGCTTGCATAAATTCATGGGCTGGAATAAGCCCGTGCTTACCGACAGCGGCGGATTCCAGATCTTCAGCCTGGC
>JAPLLS010000008.1 GCA_026387435.1 Candidatus Omnitrophota bacterium | reverse complement strand
AGCCAGCATTTTATTCGAGATCCCCAGGATTTGCGGGTCTAACCTAAGCTTCTCTATTATGATCTGCTTTTTCATAGGCTTCGATTATTTTTTGCACCAGTTCATGCCTGACCACGTCTTCTCCCGAGAAGTAACTGAATTTAATACCTGCGATATCTTTTAAAGTATCCATGGCCTGCAAAAGCCCTAAGGGCTTGCCGCCGGGAAGGTCGCTCTGAGTTATGTCTCCGGTGATTACCGCTTTAGAGTCGTAGCCCAGCCGGGTCAAAAACATCTTCAGCTGCTCATGCGAAGCATTCTGGGCTTCGTCGAGGATAATGAAAGCGTCGTTTAAAGTCCTTCCCCGCATATAAGCTAAAGGAGCCACTTCGATGATCCCGGTTTCCAGGTATTTCTCGATCCGCTCCGCTTCCATCATGTCGTATAACGCGTCGTAAAGCGGCCTCAAATAAGGAGAAATTTTTTCATACATGTCCCCGGGAAGATAACCCAGGCTCTCCCCGGCTTCGATCGCCGGCCGGGTCAGGATTATCCTTCGGACTTCTCCGGCCTTGAGCGACTCGACGGCGCAAGCCATAGCCAGGTAAGTCTTGCCCGTGCCTGCCGGGCCGATCCCGAAAACGATATCGTGCGACTTGATCGCCTCGAAATACTCTTTCTGTCCTTTGGTTTTCGGGCCGATGGTCTTAGCTAAACCCGGGCGAATGCTTTTTATTTTCGGCTCAAAATGATCGAAATCCTGTTTTTCTTTACGGACGTTTTTCATACGGCTATAAAGGTCGCTGCGGGAAACTACAGCGGAATCCTTCGATTCTGTTCCCTTGATGAATTCCAAAATGAAATTTTTGGCTTTTTCGATGTTGTTTATGGAGCCCGTTAGCTTGAGGTAATCCCCGCGAAGCGTAAGTTTTACCTTGAATTCTTTCTCAATGGATTTGATATTCTCGTCGTTGGGCCCGAAAAGCGCTTGCGCTTCGGCGAGGCTCCTGATCTTGATCTTGCGTTCCATTTATTTCAGTTTTTCGGACGGCTCTTTTGGCTCTGCGGCCTTGGGGGCCGGGCTGGCCATCGGTTTGGTATCCGCGGGTATCTTTAAGACCTGGCCGGGCTTGATCTTATCCGGGCCTTTAAGCTTGTCTTTATTGGCTTCGTAGATCTTGTTCCACTTGTGCATAGTCCCGTAAAATTTCTGGGCGATCTTCTGCAGGGTATCGTTCTCCTGAACCGTATATTCCTGAGCCGACACTGCCGCGAAAGCCGCGGCTTGCGGCTGGCTGATTCCCGGCGCAGGAGGTTCATTAAGCTGAATTTGTTTGGGTGCAGGAGGAGTCTTTTCTTTTTTAAGCGACTTGATCAAAGGAAAAACTTCGATCTCCACGACTTTGGTTTCCCGGGTAGGTTTAGCTACAATTGCCGGAGCATCGGTTTTACCCGCTAAAAACCCGCGGTTACCGGAATTCAGGTCCAGGTCAGCCCTTTGCTTCTGGACCGAATAAGTCCTGACGACACATCCCGAAAAAACAAAAACCAGCGATAATATTATCGCGAAGTGCACTCTGCGTTTAGCCATGTTCCCTCCGTTATTTTAATTTTTTTATAACCAGGCTCAGCTCATCCAGCTGTTTCTTGGCCACTTCCGAAGGCGCGCTGGTCAGCGGGCAAAAAGCTTTTGCCGTCTTGGGGAAAGCGATCATCTCCCGGATAGAGTCCATTCCGGCAATGATCGCCAACAGCCGGTCGATCCCGAAAGCGAACCCGCCGTGCGGCGGAGCTCCGTATTGAAAAGCTTCCAGCAGAAAGCCGAAACGTTTCTGGACTTCGTCTTTGTCCAAACCGATCAGCTCAAAGATCTTCTCCTGCAGTTTCTGATCGTGGATCCTGATCGAGCCTGAGCCGATCTCCGTGCCGTTTAAAACCAGGTCATAAGAACGCGAGCGGACCTTGTCCGGAGCGCTGTCTAAAAGTCCGATATCCTCGGAATTGATGTTGGTAAAAGGATGATGTTCGCTGTCCCAGCGTTTTTCTTCCTGGTTGTATTTAAAGAGCGGAAAATCCACAACCCAGAGAAATGCGAATTCCAAATTATAAACTTTACGCATGTCCGGTTTGTCCGAACCGTGTTTGGAAACCGCTTCCGCATAACTCATCCGGGGAAAAGGTATCTTGAGCTCTATACCTTTTAATTCTTTAAAAATTTCGAACATCATCTGTTCAAAAATTGCATAAATATCTTCTTCGTCGATAAAAGACATTTCCAGATCGAGCTGGGTGAATTCCGGCTGGCGGTCAGCCCGGAGATCCTCATCTCGGAAACATTTGGCGATCTGGTAATACTTCTCTATTCCCGAAACCATCAGGATCTGCTTGAACAGCTGCGGAGACTGGGGAAGGGCGAAAAACTCGCCCGGGTTAAGCCGGGACGGCACCAGATAATCCCTGGCCCCTTCGGGAGTGGATTTGGTCAAAATCGGGGTCTCGCATTCGATAAAATCCCGGGAGTTGAGGAAATTCCGGATCACCTGGTAAAGTTTATGCCTTAAGATAAAGTTAGAGAACATCTTTTTCCGGCGCAGATCCAGGTAACGGTATTTAAGCCGCATCTCCTCGGTGACTGTCAGTTCATCCGCGCTGACTTCAAAAGGCGGAGTAAGGCTGGGATTGAGGATCTCCAATTTGGTGGCTAGAACTTCTATTTCTCCGGTAGGTAATTTGGAATTGATGGTTCCTTCCGGCCGCTTATTCACCTTCCCGGTAACTTTAACCACGAACTCGCTGCGCAGCTCTTTGGCTTTCCGGTAATCCTCTCCCAGGTCGCGGGGAATTATGGTCACCTGGGTAAGCCCGTAGCGGTCGCGCAGGTCGATAAAGATCAATTTACCGTGGTCGCGCCGGATATGCACCCAGCCGCATAAAGTGACTTCTTTTCCGAAATCGTTGGCGGTCAATTGCCCGCAAGTATGAGTCCGTAACATTATGATTTTCCTTTGTTAGCTAAATAATCCCCTAGTTTATCCAGGGGAACTTTTTCCTGGGTGCTGTTTTTCATGTCTTTGACCATTACCGCGTTATCTTTAAGCTCGTCATCGCCGAGGATCAAAACAAATCCGGCACCCAGGTCATTGGCTTTACGCATCGCGGCCTTTAAAGATTTATTTTCATAATCCGTATCCGCCTTGATCCCGGCTTGGCGCAGGTCCGCCAATATTTTCAATCCCTGGAAACGGGCCTGTTCGCCTAAAGTAACCAGGTAGACCAGGTTATCTTTTAATGCCGCCTCCGGCGTTCCGGCAGCGAGATTAAGTCTTTCTACCCCGAAAGCAAAACCTATGGCCCCGGTTTCCGGCCCGCCTAATTCCTTAACCAGGGCGTCATACCTTCCTCCGGCTCCCAAAGCATCCTGCTGGAGGCCGAGCTGGCCGTGCTTGAACTCGAAAACCGTGCGGGTGTAATAATCCAGCCCCCGAACAAGCTTCGGGCTGGTTTCATACTTTATGCCCAAAGAATCCAATCCGGCCTTTACCCGCTGAAAATGCACCGCGCAATCCGGGCAAAGATAAGTATTGCCTATGTTGATCTGGCTGACGATATTCTGACAGGATTCATTCTTGCAGTCGAGTATCCGGAAAACATTTTTGTCGAACCTGGCCTGGCAATCAGGGCAAAGCTGTTCCAGTTTATCTTTAAGATTATCCCTGAGGATCCTGGTCAATTCTTTCTTGTCTTTAGGGCATCCCAGGCTGTTAATCAGGATACTATACCCCTGGATGGAATAAGCTTTAAGCAAAGTATCAGCCAGAGCGATAACTTCCACATCGATCTCCGGCTCCTTTGAACCGATAGCTTCCACCCCGATATGGTGGAACTGGCGCAGCCGGCCTTTTTGCGGCCGTTCGGCCCGGAACATCGGCCCCATATAATAAAATTTAACAAAACTACCGGTTTTATCCAAATTATTTTCAAGGTAAGCGCGGACTATGGAAGCGGTGCCTTCGGGGCGAAGCGCGTATAGATCTTCTTCCCGCTTAATGATAAACATCTGTTTCTGGACGATTTCCGTAGCTTCGCCCAGGGAACGGGTAAATAACGCTGCATCTTCGATTAATGGCGGCCTTATTTCCTGATAATTATGGATGGAGAAAATTTTGCGGCTGGTTCTTTCAATATCCTGCCACCATCTAACCTGATCCGGCAGGATATCTTTAGTCCCAGGAACTCTATTGAACATATTTAAGGGATTATTTTACTTTTTGTTTCATTTCCAGGCCTGGCTTAAAAACTACGACTTTCCTGGGAGGAACAGGAACTACTTGGCCGGTACGGGGATTCCTTCCTGTGCGGCTTTTTCTCGCTTTAATCTTAAAGACTCCGAAATTGCGCAGCTCGATCTTTTCTCCTCTGACCAAAGCTTCGACCATGTAATCAAAAGTCTTCTGCACGATTTTTTTGACGTCGGTTTGCTTTAAATTGGTATCGTCTGAAACTTTTAAGATGATATCCTTTTTGGTCATCTTGGTCCTCCCGGTGATTTAGAAAATCTGGGTGTTTGCAACCCAAACATTAACAAAAAGTTACGCGATTATTAATGAATAAAATATAGCATAAAAAACCCAAAAGGTCAACTAAAAAAATAGACCCCTCTAACCTAACCCCTCTAACCTACGAGGTTATAATTAGCGTCTTAGATCGCCAGGACCACTTTATTCTCTCCGATCAGATCCTCGATATCCTGGATCAGTTTTTCCTGGGGATCGATGAAAAGTTCCTGACCGACTAAAATCTGGATCCGGGATTTATTGGGAGCATCCAAATGCAAATAAACCGGGGTCGTGCCCGAACAAGATACTAAAAGTTTCTTTAAACTTTCGAAGACGTTCTCCTTACATCCTGTGAGGTCGATCTTTACGCTGGTAACCAGCCGGTGGATCTCGTCTATGGGATAAAGGTCGTCGGCAATGATCTTAGGGGTGTTTTCCTTTAAATTAAGCCGGCCGCGTAAAAGCACTACGTTGCTGGGAAGTATATACTTAGCGACTTTTTGGTAAACCGCGGGAAAAACCAGGACTTCGATCAGGCCGTCCAGGTCTTCAATCATCAAGATCGACATTTTTTCCTGTTTTTTACGGGTGATCGTATTCTTGATCTTGGTGATCAGCCCCACGAGATTGATGCTCTCTTCGTCTTTAAACTTGGACAAGTCATTGATCGGCGAAGAAGAATAACGTTTCAACTGCCGGGCATAGCGCGACAAAGGATGGCCGCTGATATAAAATCCCAAAAGTTCCTTCTCAAAAGCCAAAAGCTGGGGCTCCGGCCACTCTTTGATGGCCTGATAATTCAAACTATTCTCTTTAAACCCGTTTTGAGTTGATTCGTCGTTAAAAAAAGACAACTGGCCGGTGGCCTTCTCTTTTTGAGTGCGGGAAGCGCATTCCAGGATCTGGTCTAAAGCCGCGAACATCTGGGCCCGGGCCATATGGAAACTGTCCAGCACCCCGCATTTAATGATCGATTCCAGGACTTTGCGGTTAAAAAGCCGCAAGTCAATACGCTGGCAAAGGTCTTCCAAAGAGGTATAAGGCCCTTTTTCTTTACGGGATTGGACCAAAGAATCCACGGCGCCTTTGCCCACATTTTTGATGGCCAAGAGCCCGAAACGGATCTTTTTATTCTCGGCATCTTCGACTTTGAATAAACCGTCGCTGAAATTGATGTCCGGAGGCTCGATGGTAATTCCCATGCGCTCGGCCTCATTGACGTATTCGACGATCTTATCGGTATTATCCCGTTCTGAAGTCAAAAGCGCGGACATGAATTCCACCGGATAATTGGCTTTTAAATAAGCGGTGCGATAGGAGATCACCGAGTAAGCCGCGCTGTGGGAGCGGTTAAAACCGTAACCGGAAAAATAAACGATCTGGTCGAAGATCTTATTGGCGATCTTATCGCTGACGGAATTTTTGGCGCAGCCGAGCAGGAAATTCTTGCGCTGCAGTTCCATGACCTCCGGGGTTTTCTTGCTCATGGCCCGGCGTAAAAGGTCGGCCTGGGACAAACTGAAACCCGCCAGAGCCGAGGCGATCTGCATGATCTGCTCCTGGTAAAGCATTATACCGTAAGTGTCTTTTAAGATCGGCTCCAAAAGCTTATGATCATACTTGAGGGGGACCAGCCCTTTTTTGCGTTTGATGAAATCGTCGAGCATCCCCGAGCCCATGGGCCCAGGCCGGTACAAAGCCAGAAGCGCGATCAGGTCCTCGAACTTTTCCGGTTCCATTTTCTTTAAAAGATCGCGCATCCCCGAAGATTCCAGCTGAAAAACCCCCAAACTCTGCGCCGCGCACAAGAGCTTGTAAGTATTAGGGTCGTCCAAGGCTACTTTTTTCAGGTTCAGATCGATATTTTTGGTCTCTTTGACCAATTTGATAGTCTGGTCGATAACCGTCAGGGTCCGTAATCCCAGAAAATCGACTTTCAAAAGGCCGATCTTTTCCAAAGCGCTCATCCCGTAACCGGTAGTGACCTGATCATCTCCAGTCTTGAACAAAGGCATGTAATTATTCAACGGCTTGTCGGCGATCAGAACTCCGGCGGCGTGAATGGAAGCGTGGCGGTTAAGCCCTTCCAGGGCCAAAGCGGTGTCGATCAGCTCCTTGATCCGGGGATCGTTCTTGTAAAGATTGCCTAATTCCGGCTCGCTGGTCAAAGCGTCTTTTAACCCGTAATCGGGATTACCGGGATCGCTGGGAGGGATCAACTTGGCAATCCGGTCCACCTCGGCGTATTCCAACCCCATCACCCGGCCGACATCGCGCACCACCGCCCGGGCCTGCATGGTCCCGAAAGTGATGATCTGGGCCACGGAATCCCGTCCGTATTTTTGGGTGACGTAATCAATGACTTCCTGCCTTCTTTCGTAGCAAAAATCGATGTCGATATCCGGAAGGCTGATCCTTTCCGGATTTAAAAACCGCTCGAACAAAAGGTTGTATTTCAAGGGGTCGATATCGGTGATCCCCAGAAGGTAACTGACCAGGGACCCCGCGGCCGAGCCGCGGCCTGGACCGACGGGAATTTTATTTTCCCGGGCGTAATGGATAAAATCCCAGACGATCAGAAAATAACTGGTAAAACCCATTTTCTTGATGGTATTGAACTCGTGCTCGAGCCTTTTTCTGATCTCCGGGCCGGCCTGGGGATACTTTTCCTTCAGCCCTTCTTCGCAGAGCTCCATCATAAAATCATCTTTGTTTTTATTATCGGGAAGCTCGTATTTAGGCAAATGGACCTGCTTGAAATCCAGTTCCAGGTTGCAGCGGGAAGCGATCTCCAGGGAATTGCTGATCGCTTCGGGTATTTCCTTAAAAGCTTCTTTCATCTCCTGAGGGGATTTAAAATAAAACTCGTCGGTTTGAAAACGCATCCGCTTCTCGTCCTGGAGGGTGGTTTGGGTCTGGATGCAAAGCAAGGCTTCGTGGACCTTGGCGTTAGAGCGGGAAAGATAATGCACGTCATTGGTGGCGACCAGGGGAATATTTAATTCCTTGGAGATCCTGACCAAACCGAGATTGACTTCATCCTGCTCTTTTATTTTATTGGATTGAACTTCGAGGTAAAAATTGGTTTTACCGAGGATATTGCGGTATTGGTCGGCGGCTTTCAGGGCGTCGTTGAAACGCTTTTGCTGCAATAAAGACGGCACTTCTCCTTTAAGGCAGGCGCTTAAACCGATCAGCCCTTCGTGAAGCTGACTTAAAGCATCCTTATCGATCCGCGGCCGGTAGTAAAAACCCTCCAGGTAGGCCTTATCCAGCCGGCTTTTGGGAGCCACATAAACTTCGCAGCCGATGATCGGTTTTATCCCCGCCTTTTGGGCGGCCAGATAAAATTCGATCGCCCCGAACATATTACCGTGGTCGGTAATAGCCAGGGAATCCATTTTATACTGGGCCGCTAGTTTAAGCAGCTCCGGTATACGGCAGGCACCGTCGAGTAAACTGTACTGGGTGTGCAGGTGTAGGTGGACAAACTCGCTGTGAGGCATATGAAACTATTCCCACTCGATAGTCGCTGGCGGCTTGGAAGTGATATCGTAGACTACGCGGTTTACTCCCTTGACTTCATTAATCACCCGGTTGGAGATCTTTTCCAGGACTTCGTAAGGAAGCTTGGCCCAGTCTGCGGTCATCCCGTCGAAACTGGTGACGCAGCGCAAAGCCACGACATTATCATAGGTCCGTTCATCTCCCATGACCCCTACGGTCTTGATCGGCAAAAGCACCGCGAAAGACTGCCAGACCTGGTTATACAGCCCGGCTTTACGGATCTCCTCGACCACCCGGCTATCCACTTCACGCAGGATCTCCAGCCTATCTTCGGTAACCTCTCCGAGTATGCGGATGGCCAGCCCCGGGCCGGGGAACGGCTGACGGAAAAGAATCGTTTCAGGCAGCCCCAACTCTCTTCCTACCTGGCGGACTTCATCTTTGAAAAGCTCCCTCAGAGGCTCGATCAACTTCAATTTCATGTGTTCAGGAAGGCCGCCGACATTATGGTGGCTTTTAATTTTACTGGAAGGCGCTCCGGTCGGAGATATCGACTCGATGACATCCGGGTACAACGTACCCTGGGCCAGGAATTTGGCGCCCTTGAACTTGCGCGCTTCTTCCTCGAAAACAGTGATGAATTCACGGCCGATGATCTTTCTTTTGGCTTCCGGATCGACTACACCTTTTAAAGCCAGCAGGAAACGCTTCTGGGCATTGACATAATCGAGGTTCAAATGCAGTTCGGTTCGGAAAACTTTCTTGATCTGCTCGGGCTCGTCTTTACGCAGCAGCCCGTTGTCCACGAAAATACAGCGGACGTCGCGGTTAATGGCTTTATGGAGCAAAAGCGCGGCCACCGAGGAATCCACCCCGCCGCTCAAGCCCAAGACCACCTTGTTCTTGCCGACGGTCTTCTTGACGTTATCGATCGTCTCCTTGATGAATGAACGCATGTTCCAGCGGCCGGAACATCCGCAGACCCGGAAAAGGAAATTACTGATGATCTGGTTCCCTTTTTCGGTATGGGTCACTTCCGGGTGGAACTGGACCCCGTAGATCTTTCTTTTTTTATTGGAGATCGCGGCTATCGAAGTATTCAGAGTGTGGGCGCTGGTATTAAATCCCTGCGGAAGCTTGGTCACGAAATCGCCGTGGGAAGCCCAGCAGGTAAAATTTCCCGGGAGATTCGAAAAAAGGTCGCGGTTGTCGTCAATGAACAGCTCGGTTTTGCCGTATTCGCGATCCTTGGTATGTCTGACCTTGCCGCCGCAAAGCTCGGCGATGACCTGCATACCGTAACAAATGCCCAGTATCGGCAGGCCGAGTTTAAATATGGCTTTATCCGGGTAAGGAGCTTTTTTGGCGATGCTCGAAGCCGGGCCGCCGGAAAGGATCAACCCTTTAGGCGCGAACTCCGCGATCTCCTTGACCGAAATATTAAAAGGAACGATCCGGGAAAACACCTTGTTTTCCCTGACTCTTCTGGCGATCAATTGGGTGTATTGCGAACCGAAATCCAGGATCAATATTAGCTCTTTGCTCATTTCCCCATACCTACCCTCTGACCGACCTGAAAAATCTTGCCCTCGGTCTGGATTGAAGGAGCGATAATGATCTCAACGTCCTGCATTTCCTTCAAGTTTAAAGCGCCCAGAGACCCCATGGAAGTCTTAAGCGCTCCCATCAGATTCTGCGAACCGTCATCCACTTTGGCCGGCCCGAAAAGAATTTCTTTTAAAGTCCCGGTCTGCCCGACATAGATCCGGGTCCCCCGGGGAAGATTAACGTTGGAAGTAGCCATGCCCCAGTGATAACCCCGGCCGGGAGCTTCTTTAGCCCGGGCAAAACTCGAACCGATCATTACCGCGTCCGCGCCGCTGGCAAAAGCCTTGCAAATATCCCCGCCGCGGTTCATCCCGCCGTCGGTGATTATAGGAATATACTTTCCGGTGCGCTTAAAATGGAAATCACGGGCAGCTGCGGCATCCACTGTCGCGGTCACCTGGGGAACGCCGATACCCAAAACTCCGCGGGTAGTGCAGGCCGCTCCCGGGCCGACTCCGATCAATAAGCCCGCGGCTCCGGTTTCCATTAATTCCACCGTGGTTTCATAAGTGACGCAGTTTCCCAGGATCACCGGGATCTTGGTGTTTTTGCAGAATTTAAACAGGTCCAGGCTTTTATATTCCTTGGCGATGTGCTTGGGGGTGGTCACCGTGGACTGGATCACAAAAATATCCGCTCCCGCGGAAACCGCCTGTTTGGCGAATTTTTCGGCGTGGGCGGGGATACAGCTGACCACCGCGGTCCCCTTTTGTTTTTTGATCTCCAAGACCCTTTTAGCTACAAGTTTATCGATCACCGGCAGGCTATAGACCTTTTGGATAAGTTCAGTGGCTTCCGCAGGAGAAGCTTTGGCGATCCGGTCCAGGACTTCATCCGGATTTTCATACCTGGTCTGGATCCCGTCCAGGTTCAAAACCGCTATCCCTCCCTGGCGCGACATTTCTACGGCAAACTTGACGTCCACCACCCCATCCATGGCCGCGGCCAGGATAGGAACCTTAAATTTCTTTTTTCCGAAGGTGAAAGACGTGTCCACCTCATTGGGATTTGCGGTCTTTTCTCCGGGACATAAAGCGATTTCGTCAAATCCGTAACACCTGCGGGCCCGCCTGTCCTTACCTATCCACTCAGCCATCTCTGCTCCTTTTTCTATAACTTATTATAAATCAGTCAGTTATAATTATTTAGCCCCTAAAAAACTTAAAGCTTAGATAGAAATTTTATAACAATAGTGCCTGCTTGTCAATAAATATCTTTGGGCCGAAATTAAATGAGCGCATAAGTTGTGGAGCCGGCTACTAAGTAAGCTAAACGACATCAACTTATTAGCGCTCATTTACCCCGAGCGTGTGAGCAGATTTCCAGAGAAATCTGCGAACGCTACGCGAGGAGGAGATACGCTACTCCGCATTTTTTTCTTTACAAGAACCAATTATTTGCTATACTAACTCCTATGGAAAATAATAACAATAATCAGGACAAGAAAAAAGAAAATCCTTATACTCCCGGGGTAAATCCATTTACTAATCAGGCCATGCCGGCAAATCCTCCCACTCCGGCTTTCAATCCTCAGGGAGAAACAAAACCTCCGCTTGACCAGTTGCAGCCGGAACCCCTGGGCTCGAAACCCGCCGCTAAACTTGACTTTAAGATCGTTTTTTTATATATCATTTTGGCCGCTCTAGGAGGAGTCGCGGCTAAATACTCCCTGGATTTCTTTGCTCCCAAGAAACCTAAACCCTCTACCCCGCAGTTAATAAACGTTAACTCTAAACCGGCTTCCCAGCCCTTGATCAAATTTGTTCCCGGTAAACAGGCAGCATCCCAAGTTTCCGGCGCGCAGGAGAAAAAAGGCGATCAGCCGTTGTTCTCTTTGAAAAAGAAGATCGACCAGACCGTAAATCCCTACACTCTTTCGGGAATTTTCTTTTCCGGAAACCAGAATTACTGCATCATTAACGATAAAGTCCTGGGGGAAGGCGATTCAGTAGAAGGCGCGAGAGTTACCCGGATAAGCACGGAAGACGTGGAATTGCAGTTAAACGATAAAACCATCAAATTAAACCTGCGCGGCAAATAAAACCTTAAAATCTCTCCCTTAAGGCTTCAATAATCAACTCTAAAGGAATATTCTCTTTGATCATTACCCGGCCAATTCCGCTGGCCAGAACAAATTTATTTTTAGCGCCGATAAACTTTTTATCATGGTAATGCGCATTGATGATCTTTTTGAAATCAACCCTCTTGACCCTCTTGGGAAGCCCGGCTCGCCTGATCAAAACTTCGATCCTCTTAAGATCATCAGGGCTCAATAAACCCAGCTTCCGGCTGATCCCGCAGCTGCAGAGCATCCCCAAACCGATCGCTTCGCCGTGATTATAAGTTTTAAAGCTCCCGGCGGCCTCAATAGCATGGCCCAAAGTATGGCCGAAATTCAGAATGGTCCGCAGCCCTAATTCTTCTTTTTCGTCACGGGAAACTATGTCCGCTTTAATAGCCGCGCATCTAGCGACTATGAATTCCAGGCAGCCGCTGTCTTTAGCGATTATCTTGCCCATGTTTTTTTCCAGATAAATGAATAACCCCGGATCTTTGATCACCGCGTATTTGATGACCTCGGCCAGGGCTGAAACCAGCTGCCGGCGAGGCAGGCTTTTTAAAAAGTCAATATCGCTTAAAACCAGCCTGGGCTGATAAAAGGTCCCGGCCAGGTTCTTGCCTTGTTCTAAATCCACCGCGGTCTTTCCTCCGATACTCGAATCCACTTGCGCCAGCAATGTCGTAGGAACCTGGATGTACGGCGTGCCCCGGCGGTAAATTGAAGCCGTAAATCCCGCCAGATCTCCGATTACCCCTCCGCCGAAAGCGACGATAAAGATCTTTTTCTTTTGATCATAAGCGGTAATATCGGATAGAATTTTTGCGGTTTGCGAGAGCGACTTGCTTTTCTCGGTATCCGGGACCAGTTTGAAACAAAAAGTAAAACCAAAATCTTGCAATGATTTTTCCAGGATACGGCCGAACTTGGACTTAAGATATGAATTGGTGATAATGTAAGCGTCGCTGCCGATCTTTAATTTTTTAAGGCGGGCCCCCAGTTTTCTTAAAACTCCGGATCCGGAAATTATCTTGTAGGAATTATCTTTGAGGCTTACTTTGATATTTTTCATAATCGGCCAAGTAAATTGAGGATTAGATTAACCAAAGGAAAAACCGCCAGGTCCAATACTCTCAGCCACAATAAAGCAATAATGATGATAAAGCCGTA
This sequence comes from Candidatus Omnitrophota bacterium, assembly GCA_026387435.1. Taxonomy (GTDB): domain Bacteria; phylum Omnitrophota; class Gorgyraeia; order Gygaellales; family Profunditerraquicolaceae; genus JAPLLS01. Next base: position 10,097 of record JAPLLS010000008.1, on the reverse strand, counting down.
TCGATCGATGGCTGCGTATTTAAACGCCAGCGGCGGCGGCAGGATCCCCATCAAAACCCGGGAACCGTCCAACGGCGGAATAGGGATAAGATTGAACACTCCCAGGACCACATTGATGGTGATCAGACTTGAGAAAATAAAGGTGTTCAATTGAAAATGAGGTATTATCTTCCAGAGCAAACTTAAAACAAAGGCCAGCAGGAAATTTGCCGCCGGGCCGGCCAGGCCGACCAGGACCATATCCCTTCTAGGATTTTTAAGCTCGGAAAAATTAACCGGCACCGGTTTGGCCGCTCCGAAGACGAACCTTCCTCCCGTGGATAGAAATAGAATCAAGGGAAAGATGAAAGTCATCATCGGGTCGATATGGGCCAGCGGGTTCAAAGTGAGCCGGCCGGATAATTTAGCGGTATTGTCCCCCCGTTTATAAGCCACCCAGCCGTGGGCGAACTCATGGACGGTGACCCCGGCCATCAGCAGGACGAACGATATCAGGAAATCAATTAAATTAACCGCCATATTCATTCCTTTAAAACCGCAAGGTCAGACCCTTTAGACTTTCAGGTCTGACCCCTTTGGTAGCATATTTCCTCCTCGCGTAACGTTCGCAATTCCTCTAGGAATTTGCTCACACGCTCGGAGTAAATTCGCGCTTATGTTTTAAGTCGCGCTACGCGCTCCTAAAACATGCGCTCATTTAACTTATGCGCGAATTTAATTTACTTCTTCGCTTCTTTGGCCGGGGCTGCGGGAGCTGCTTTTCCCGCGGCGGGAGCTGCTGCAGCTGCTGGAGCGGCGCCTTCAACGCCGGTTGCTTCAGCGGCTTTCTCGACTTTTTCTTTCTTGATCTTGATCCTTATAGTCTTAAGTTTAGGCAAATGATAAAAATCATCGCCTTCCTTCCACTTTTCCTTGTCGATCATGGATTTGACCCGCTCGATACGCTTCAAGACGGACCTTTGTTTTTTTCCTTTTTCTGTTGCTTTTAAAGACGGATGCATTGACATAACTTTATAGCCTCCTGATATAGCAATCTCGATACTTTGATTTTAGCTGGGTAAGTAAAGATCTTGCTGTTTCCTTGTTATTAAAAGTCCCAACACAGACCACGTTATAACTGCCTTTCTTCATCACCAGAGGAGAAAATCCTTTTTGCCGTAATTTAACCATCTCCTTTTCCGCGCCATCCCTGGCCTGATAAGTGGCGATCTGGATAGTGTAAGCGGATTTATCCTGTTGTGCCGGGGATTCGGGGATAATGATTTCCTGCTTGACCGGCATATTTTTCAACTGCCCTTTAATCGAAAAACTTAACCCGGAATTCTGGCTTTGGGGCAAAATGACCTTCGGGTTCTCTCTTTTAGACGAAATTACGTTCGTTGGCGCCTGTTCATCTTTTTGCCCGCCGACATCGAACCTGGCTCCAACAGAAGAAATTGCGCAGGTCTTGCCCCTTTCCACTCCCAAACAAAACGCGACGATACCGGTTAAGAGAAACCCAATGGTCACCAGGATCGCCTTTTCGTAAAGCTTGACATAGTCAAGAAATCCCGAATCAACGGGTTTGGCGACCAAATGATCGCTGTTGTCATGCTCTGAAAATAATTCTAACTGTGAAGAGCGTTCTTTTGACATATCAAACAATTATATCGCGATTAGTGAGTTTGTTGCAAGTATTTTTTATAGTACTTCTTGCCGACCCTTAAAAAAGCTTCCACGACCTTAGGGTCGAACTGGGTCCCGCTTTTCTTTTTGATCTCATTGATAGCATTATCCACTGCCACCCTCTCCCGGTAAGGCCGTCCGTAGACCATGGCTTCGAAAGCGTCGGCAACCGCCATGACCCGCGCCCCCAGAGGGATTTGTCCGCCTTTAAGCCGCGAAGGATATCCGGTGCCGTTGAATTTCTCGTGATGATGCAGGATGATCGGGATCACCGGCTTAAGCATCTGAAAAGACCTAAGCATCTGCGCCCCCATTTCCGGATGCTTTTTAATGATCTTGTATTCTTTGGCGGTAAGCTTGGTAGTCTTGGTCAAGATCGCCGTAGGCACATCGATCTTGCCGGCGTCATGCAAGAGGCTGGCGTATTTCAAGCTCTCCCGCTGTTTCTCATCGAGATGCATCTCGATGGCGATATCCACGACCAGCTTGCTAAAATGCATGGAATGGGTGAATTCCTGGGGGATCCGGGTATCCAGAAGTGTGACCAGCGATTTTATGCTGCCTAAAACTATTTTTTGCTGTTCCTCGTATAACTGCAGGTTCTTAATCCCGATCATCGCCTGCTCGGCGATGGTCAAAATTATTTCCTGGTCGGATTTGTCGAACGGCCTCTCGGTCCGGCTCCTCTTGATAATGATCAGCCCCATCAGGTCCTCGGAAACCAGGGGAATCCCCAGCAGGTAATCGTTCCTGATGGCGGTGAAAGTCCGGATGATCCTTTTTTCGATACGGTTGGTGATCTTTTTATTCTTATCGATGACGATCTTTTTTTTGCCGCTGACCATGACTTTTATGGTCGAGTATTTCCTGGTAGGGTCGATGATCAGGATCAGGCAGTACCTGGCCCCGAAGATCTGGCAGATAAGCCTGGCCAGCCGGGAAATCAGGTCTTTAAGCTCAAAAGTCGAATTGACCAAACGGTAGATGCTGTGTATCGAGGAGATCAGCGTCTTATACTTTAGAGTAGGGGTCGAATAATTTTTTATATTCATCTAAGGCATTCCTATCTGTCATTCCGGCTATATAGTCGCAAATAGCTCTCCTGGCGCCGTCAAGCTTGACCCGTTCCTGGACCTGGGGATTAAGAGCCTCCGGCCTGGACATATAAACCTGGAATAACTCTTTAATAAAACGTTTTGCTTTATCCGTCATCCGGACTACCCGGTAATGATGATAAAGTTTTTCCATGAGGAATTTCCGCAAAGGCTTGCGGTACTCTCTCATCGGGGCGCTAAAAGTGATGATCTTATGGCTCATTTTCTTTATGTCCGCGGGTGAGTTCAATTTCAACTGCCGGACTTTCTTCTCGGTCTCCTGAATAAGGTCGGTGACCTGCATATTGATCAAATTCCTGATCAGCATGTATTTCTTTTTTTCCGCAGCGATCCCCGCGTATTTTTCAGGAATCAAGCTATGGATCTTCTTCCAGATAGAAAGCTCCTTCAGGTCTTCTTCTTTTAACAGCCCCGAGGTCAGGCCGTCATCAAGATCATGGTTGTCGTAAGCGATCTCGTCGGCGATATCTACGATCTGTGTTTCCATGGTCGGCATTTCCCGGGGAGCGAGGTCCTTGATCCTGACACTTTTGTCGAACTTGGTGGAATGCTTGACTATCCCTTCCCTTACTTCCCAGGTCAAATTAAGGCCGGGGAAATCGGGATAACGCTCTTCCAACTCGTCGACCACCCGCAGCCCGTGGGAATTATGGTTGAATCCGCCGTGGCCGGCCATCAGTTCGTTCAAAGCGTCTTCTCCCGAATGGCCGAACGGTGTATGCCCCAGGTCATGGGCCAAAGCGATGGCTTCGGTCAGATCCACGTTCAAGCGCAAGGCCAAAGCTATAGTCCGGGCGATCTGGGCGACTTCCAAAGTATGGGTCAGCCGGGTGCGGTAATAATCCCCTTCGTGATTGACAAATACCTGGGTCTTGTATTCCAGAAGGCGGAAAGCCGCGCAGTGGATGATCCGGTCCCGGTCACGCTGGTAAGCGCTGCGGTAAGGATGTTCTTCTTCCTTATAAACCCTGCCCCGGGAATCAACGCTTTTCATCGCGTAGGGAGCCAGAAAACGGGATTCGTAATCTTTAATTTGTTTTTGCGTAAGCATTGCGTAATCGTTTTCGCAGTTCTTCCAGCGACTGGGAAATTACCTTGGTCCCCCCTACTACTGGCATGAAATTAGTGTCCCCAGTCCAGCGCGGAACTATATGAATATGCAAATGTCCCGGTATCCCGGAACCGGCAATTGTTCCGGAATTAATCCCGATATTAAAACCTTCCGGCTTTAATACTTTAGAAAGAAGTTTCTTAGCTTCAAGCAGGTCCTGGACCAAAGCCAGCAGTTCATCAGAGTTCAATTTATCCAGATCATTGACATGTTTTTTGGGCGCGACCATCAAATGTCCGTTATTATAAGGAAAAATGTTCAGAAGACAGATAGAATGAGCGCTTTTGAATACCAGATGGCTGTCTTTGATCCCGGCTTTAGCCGCGGCGCAAAAAATACAGCCTTTCTTTTTCTTGCCTTGAACATAATTTATTCTCCAGGGAGCCCAAAGTTTATCCAAGTTTAGCTCGCTATTCTAAAAACGGGGGACGGTTCTCATTTATTTCCAAGGACAATTCCCGTTTAAAAATAAATGAGAACCGTCCCCTATTTTTTAAAGCTTTACTATTCTCGCTTCTATTTTATCATTAATTTCAATAATTCCAAATGACTTATAAGGGGCGAATATTTCGTCGGTCGGGCTTCCGGGATTAAAGAACATGATCCCCCCTTCGGTCTCACAAACGGGAGAATGCGAATGGCCGAAGATGATCACATCTACTTTATCATCCTTAAAAGAATCCTTTAAAATCGCTTTAAGTTTATCCGGCGGGCCAAAGCCGTGTTTTACTCCCAGCCGGAATTTCCCCACCTCGATGATCTCTTTCTCCGGGAACTTATTCCTTACCTGGCCGGGGTCCATATTTCCGCATACCGCCTTGAAATTCGGGCAAAGCTTCTGCAGCGCGGAGGCGACTTCCATGGTCACCATGTCTCCGGCATGGATGACCATGTCGCAGGTTTTAAGCTGGGCGCATAATTTCGCGGGAAGCACCTTCGCTTTTTCGGGCATATGGGTATCTGACAGGACTCCGATTTTCATTTTCATCAGGCGATGATCCTGGGTTTAGAGAAAAGGTCCATGATCTGATTAAGGCTGTTCAAATCCCAGGTCCAGACCTTTTCATCCAGAGCCTTAAGCTGGGAGTTCGCGTCGATATCCTTTAAAGTCACGATGATCTTTTTCTGCAGCTTGTTGCGGTACTTTTTGCACTCCCGGGAAAATTCGGAAATATCCTCTTCGGTGAGCATTTCCTGTTTAAAACCGAATATCCAGAGGCTTTCGCTGGAGCGGCAGATCAGCCCTTCTTTTAAAGACCGGGATTCAAAATCCAGAGGTTTGATCTCCCGGAAATGGTTTAACGTGACTTTCTTTCTTTCGAATTGGAAACGCTCGTCGGCAAAAAGCCTTAAGATCTCGGTCACCCTCTCCGCGACCGGCTTTTGGGCGCAGGAGAAAAACTCATGAAGCAGAGCATCGATATTCTTCCTGAACGCCGCTTTCTGGTTCAGATGGTCAAAAATAAGAGCATTCAGTTTTTCCTGATAAACGAACTTCAGCCAGAAACCGAAAACCCGGTCGGAAATCTTCAAAAAATCTCCGCAGCGTACGATAACGTCGATACCCATCAGGTAACTTACCCGGCTATTAACCAGCTTTACCGGTTTTTTGAGGATATGGCTGATGTCCTTGATTTTATTCCGGCCGTTGGAAATCAGATGCAGTATCGCCAGGTAATCCGGGCCGAATTGCACGTCCTGGAAACGTTTAAGATAATTAATGAATTTCTGGTTCAATATCCCCGAAGATGAAAAAAGCAGGTCTTCCAAAGTATCCACCAACCCCGCAGGGCTGGATTTAATCAATGCCTGGGAGATGATATCCAGATAGACCGGGTATCCGCCGGTGAAATTGACGATAAAATTCCGGACCTCGTCCTTAACATTGGCGGCTTGCAGCCTGAGTTTGAGAAATTCGGAGCTGGATTTAACATCCAGGGGTTCTACGGTGATCACTTCGAAATTGCCGAACAAAAGCGAAAGATCCCCGGAAAGAATGGCTTTAGCTTTGTAAACCGAGGAACTGGCGATTATAAACATAGTGGTCTTTTCCAGCATCAACCGCTGGGACCATTCCTTATAAAGGCTTTTTATCCCCAGAGTTTCCAGGTTCTGGAATTCGTCGAATATAACCACGCAGAACTTGCCGGTCTCCTGATGGATAATATTGCACAGCGACAAGAGGTCGCTGAAAATATTTTCCTTCTTCCTGCCCTGCGAGTCCGCCAGGATCGCTTTGATCTTCGAGACGGTCTTAGGGATATACCCGGAAGATTTCTCGATCAAAAATTCCAGGTCTTCTTTCAGCAGGGCATCGGTCGAACAGAGAAAATTATAAAGCAATACTCCGGCGAATCTCCGGCAGAACAGCGACAAAGATTCGGGCCTGGCTTCTACATAAAGCAGGAGAAAACGATTATCCAGGAAACTGTTCAGGAATTTATGCAATATCGCCGACTTGCCGACCTGCTCATCGCCGATAAATGCGATATTCTGGCGATAACCGTCCTTAAGGGCAACCACCCTTTTTTCCAGGATCTCTAAATAAACTTTACGGTCAAAAAAATTATCTTTTAGCATACTATTAATGGTTGTGACTAAGTATCTCGTCCTCGGCAAACATTCGCGGATTTCGTTAAAATCCGCTCATACCTCGGACTAAATTCGGCCCAACAACTTACGTTCACTTCGTTCCGTAAGTTGTGGCCTCATTTAATTAGGTAAATAAAACAGTGGATTTTGAGCTTTCGAGCCTTTTCTTATTTCGAAATGCAAATAGGTCTTTCTACCGCGGCCGGCAATGCCGGCTTTAGCAATAACCATGCCTTTGACGACCTCGTCCCCGGGCTTGACATAGACCTCGAGGTTGCGGCCGTAGACGGTCCAGAATCCGCCGGGATGTTCGAGGATTATAGTCTTGCCCAGGTCCAGAAAATCGTCGTTAAAGAAAGCCACTTTTCCTCCGCGGCTGGCCAGCACATCCGCCGAACGTGATGGCTCGATATTTATGCCTTTATTCAGCGCATTATCCGCCTGGCTGAAGGCTGATACGACCTTTCCTTTGACCGGCCAGATAAAATCCTCTTCGACATTGTTCGGCAAAGCCGTCCGGGTTTTCCGCTCCGTTGGAATGATCAATTGCCGGCCGACTTCCAGTTTCGAGGAATCCTGGATATTGTTCATGCTCACCAGCTCCTCCACATCCATGCCATAGAGCCTGGCGATCCTCCACAGGGTTTGCCCCTTTGTAACCTTATGATAGCTCAAGCCTGGCACGGCTTTCAAGGAAACCGCAGGAACGCTTACTTTAGGCGCGGTCGCGCAGCCGATAAAAGCCAGAGCCAAAAAACCAAAAATCAGATAATCCGCAAATCTTCGCATAATTTAAAGCGGGCGAAGGGAATTGAACCCTCCTATCCAGCTTGGGAAGCTGGTGTTCTACCGATGAACTACGCCCGCAATTTACAGTCATCCATTACTTTGATCGAACAATATTTACCGCACATGGTGCAGACATCGGAAAGTTTAGGCTGGGAACTCAACCGGTAATTTTGAGCCTTGTGCGGATCCAAAGAAAGCTCGATCTGTTTTTTCCAGTCACGTTTTTTCCGGGCCAGGGAAATATTCCTGTCCCAATCAACGGCCCCTTTGATCTTTTTAACGATATCTCCGGCATGGCCGGCGATCCGGGAAGCGATCACCCCTTCTTTTACGTCTTCCAGAGTCGGAAGCCTTAAATGTTCGGCGGGAGTGACGTAACAGAGGAAATCCGCGCCGAAACTCGCGGCCAGCGCCCCGCCGATCGCCCCGGTAATATGGTCGTAGCCCGGAGCTATGTCAGTGACCAGCGGCCCCAAGACATAAAAATGCGCGCCGTCGCAATATTTTTTTTCCAGTTCGATATTCTTTTTGATCTGATCCAGCGGAACGTGGCCCGGCCCCTCGATCATCACCTGGACGTTTCTTTTCCGGGCTTCCCGGGCTAAACCTCCCAGGATCTTCAATTCCGCGATCTGGGCCGGATCAGTGGCGTCCAGGATCGATCCCGGACGCAGCCCGTCGCCCAGGCTTAAAGTCACGTCGTATTTATAAGCGATATCCAGGACCCGGTCAAATTCCGCGAAAAAAGGATTTTCCTTTTTGTTGCGGCTGATCCAGCTGGCTAAAATCGCCCCGCCCCGGGAAACTACTCCCATTATCCTGTGTCTCGTCTTTAAGGCGGCTAAACTTTTCCGGGTCACTCCGGCGTGGATGGTGAAAAAATCCACGCCTGATCTGGCCTGTGCTTCCAGGACTTCCCAGATATCCTCGGAGTCGAATTTAAGGAAATCTTTATGTTTCTTCTGGGCAGCTACGGCGATCTCATATATAGGAACGGTGCCCACCGGTACTGCCGAAGCGGCAAGGATAACCTTACGGATCTGGCGCAGATCACCGCCTACGCTTAAATCCATTACCGCGTCCGCGCCGCAGGCCACGACAGCCTCGAGTTTTTTTAATTCTTCTTTTAATTTAGATCTTTCGGTGGAAGTGCCGATATTGGCGTTTACTTTGGTCTTTAACCCCCTGCCGATAACGCAGGGCTTTTGCAGCTTGTGATTGATGTTGGCGGGAATTACGGCGTGGCCGGCTTTAATAAGCTCAAGGATAGCCCGCGGGCGAACCCCTTCTATCTGAGCGACCCTGGTCATTAAACCGGTTATAATATTCTTTTTTGCGTATTCTACTTGCGTCATGAATTCAAGATATTGAAGAATCTGCGAGTTGCCAAAACCTTATCAGAGGCCTTGCAGATCGCGCTGGAAATTGCGACCCCATGCACTCCGAGGGAAAGCACCTCTTTAATATTATTTTCGTTAATCCCGCCGATAGCGAATATCGGAATCTTTATTTTCCTTCTTAAGGCCCGGAGTTTCCCTAAACCTAAGGGAGCGCTTTCCGGCTTGGTCTTGGTGGAAAAAATCGCACCGATCCCCAGATAATCCGCGCCCTGATCCTGGGCGAGTAAAGCTTGTTTTATGTTCGTGCAGCTTACTCCGATGATCTTATCATTGCCCAGCAGTTTTCTGGCCGCTTCCAGCGGCAGATCGCTATGCCCCAAATGGACTCCGTCGGCATCAACTAACCTGGCGATATCCACGTGGTCATTGACGATAAAAAGACTTTTACTAAGGCGCAGTGCTTTCTTTAAAGCCAGCGCGGTCTTTAAAATATCCGATTTGGAAGATTCCTTATCCCGCAGTTGGATGATCACATCTGCCGCCTTGGATATCTTGAGTGCCGCTTTAACTAAACTTTGCGTATCTTTAAAGAACGGCCTATTTACGATTACGCAAAGACGATACTTTTTTAGCAACTTTCTTTTCGAACTCATAGATGTCGTACCTGATTTTACGGAATCCCAGAGCGATCTTGACGTCATCGAGCTTGGAAAATTCTTCTAAAACCCTGATCGACTCTTTGACCCGCTGGATGTTGGCGTTGAACACATCCGCGAAATCAACCCTTTTAAGCTCGGACCGGCTGTAGATCTTAAGCCCGACATCTTTAAGGCTGTCCCTCTGGGAAAGCAGTTTCGGGTTCCTGCGAAAAGCCGCAGCCAGAGGATCGATCCCGTGCCTTATTTTTTTAAGATCATCGGTCAAAGACTTGCTCTCGAGTATGAAACGGGTTATTTCTTCGCAGACCCGCAATCCTTCTTTGACCCGGTTAATATTCGCGTCTATGACCCGGTAAAGCCCGGTTAATTCAGGAATTTTTGCCAATTTTTTTAATTATATCGGTTGTGGAAAATCCTTTGATAAATTTGATGCTGTATACCCGGCCGCCTCGCTGCCTGACAAAATCAGCTCCGACGATATCATCCTCTTTCCAATTCCCGCCTTTGACCAGGACTTCGGGCTTTAAAGCCCGGATCGTCTTTAGCGGTGTTTTTTCGGAGAAGATCACTACAAAATCCACGGACTCCAGCGCTGCGACCAAAGCTGACCGGAATTTCTGGCTGACTATTGGACGATTTTTTCCTTTAAGCTTTCTTACCGAAGAGTCGCTATTAACCCCGACCACCAGAAAATCGCCCTTAGATTTTGCGGTCTCCAAATACTTAACGTGGCCGTAATGCAGGATATCAAAACAACCGTTAGTAAAAACCACGCTTTTGCCGTGCTTGTGCAGACCGGCAACGATCTTAGTCAAAGAATTCTTGC
>JAPLLS010000050.1 GCA_026387435.1 Candidatus Omnitrophota bacterium | reverse complement strand
ATTAAACGTAAAGGCATTAGCAAAGGCAACTGTCGTGACGATTTGCTTAGCCGCCACGGTTTTATGCTCTACTTCGGAGATGAATATAAGCTTGGCGGGGTTGATTTGACCATGATCGGGAAAGACGTTTGTTGTGTAAATGTCGGGAAAGACCAGACAATAGGGTTGCAGGGAGTTTACAATAGCGGAGAGGGTATAGAGGTGACGGCGCGCTGGATGGACGTGGTTTGCAAGAGATATGACGAATTTATGGAAAAAGGCATCTTCAAATCGGCAATCTTTGCAGTCATTAAAGAGATCGAGGATAATTCGAGTAGCAACTTAAGAGATGGCGGAAACTTTCAGGAAGCTTTAGAGAAGTTGAATAGAATGGGGATCTTTAAAGGAAATTTATTTGAATCCCGTGAAAGCGGTTTCATTAATAAGATTGAAAGAATGACCTCATTTATCCCGTTCGATCTAACTTTAGAATATCGCCAAGGACTGGTTAAAACAAATCCCAGGATCCTTTTCGCAATTCCCGACATGTTGAGTCTGCCTATCGTGCCTATGCTTGTCCAGGAAGCGCTTTATAATAGTTGGGACGCAATACGCACTTATTATGAAGAAGATTATTTTAAAATAGCGAAACAGGAGATAAGAAAAGAAGATTATCTGTTAAATAAACATATTATTGACGGGCTGGAAAAAAGAATAATTGCTAAGCCCACGGGGTATATAGGGGGAGATATACGGGCTAATTTTAAGATTTCCCGGAAGAACAAAATCGATATCCTGGATATCGTGATATCCGACAACGGTGCGGGGTATTTCTCAGCTGACAGCCAACGTAAAAGAGAAATCCCGATATATATAGGAGGGAAACACAAAGCAGTATTTTTGACATATGCGGTGCTTGCTAATTCGAGACTAGCTAATCCGTTTTTATATAAGCGTGAAAATGAGATTACGACCGTTACTGTTTCCTTTCCGTTGGATTCTTTGGAACCGCGGCTTGACGGCGGTTCGTTTACCGAAGGGCTGGTTAAGGGTTTTGAAAAAAGCGGCTTATCTCTGGAACAGGGATTGCGCGGGTTGAAAATAATTCGGGAAAATGAACGTTTGCTTTTGTCAGAAGAAGTATTTGATTGGAGACGGGGAGGAGCGGAAACGTTCCTCGCTTCGGTCAGGATAGTTCTGGAAAATGACAAGGGGCAGCAATACAGCCGGCAGTTCTTGGCCAAAGCCGTTATAAAGATGTTCCCGGATAAAGTTGCTCAGGAGTGGTTGAAGCGAAAAGAGATATTGGATAGGTTGGGCATTAAGACTCAAGAGGTATTCGCTCATCAACAGGGCGAAGGGGTTTTATATGTTTCTTGGCTTCCTTTTACCGGTATGGAAGCATTTTCTGCGGCAACCGGTGAACATAAGACTGATTTGATCAAAAAATTGGCTTCCATTGCCGCGAGGCTTGATGTCGCAGGTTTTGCGGCCCGGGATTTTCTTCACGACCTTGTAAGCGATGGCGATGAATTATACTATATGGATTTCGGTTCGGACTTAGGAGAACCTTCGTGGCAGCAAACAATAACGAGCAAGGAAAAGCTTCTGACTTTCTTGAAATCAGATAGTGATCGCACAGTTGCTCAAGAACAGTATCAGTTGGTTCTTGAAGAAGCGAGAGCTTTGAAAGTAAAAGCCGAACTGATGAGTCTTTTCGCCCAGGACAGGGCTAAAGTTCCGGGAGGAACTATTTCTATGGTAACACCTAAAGGCGGGAAATGGGGAGGGCTTCATCCCAAATTGAATAAGCGCCTGATTGAGCGGTTAAAGGAATTTTATGAAGTAGTAGAAGGCGGGAAATGGCAGACAGATATAGAAAATATCATCCGCCGGTGGGGAGATTCGGCGTTTAAATACGACATTGACGCTTTCAGCAAGAATCCGGCGTATAGTCAGGATTTCATCGAAGAAGGGCGGCAGGTGCTTAAGGCTAGAGACGGCAAAGCATTCCCGGCTTGGTTTGTGAAAGCCCGGAAAATTTGTCCGACGGAATCCGAAAACAGCAAATTGCATAAGTTTCATGTTTAATGCAGTCCACTGCGCTTCCTGCGGAGAAGAGTTTGATATCGAATTAGCATTGTTGAATGGGCAAGATGCAGAATTTTTTGCAGGTAAAATAAGGGAAGAATTAGCAAAAGACGGCGGAAGTAATGTTATTGGTCCTGCTAGGGACTTATTCGGCGCGGTGGTGAATTTCAAGTTAAGACAGACGGAAGGGATTATCGATATAATCGCCAATTTAGGCAATAAAGCGTTTGAGGGCAAGTTTATCGCCGGGCAGAAAAATTATAATGAAGTTATTATTAATGGAAATCAGCTTTTAGCTATACGACAAGGACAGCTATTCAATAGCGGTCAAATTAAGCAGCCGAATTCCCGCGGTCCTCCGGCTATTAAAAACTTTATTTATCCTTTTGGCTCTATTCAGGATTTTATACCCTCATTCTTTCCGTATTTTTCTATAAATTCCCATACTTATTCATTTCCTTTAAAAATTACCGATAAGCGCGCCGCGAACTCACCTACCGTGGCAGGTAATGGTTTGCGGCGTGCCGGTATTTTAGCGGACGGCGGAAAAACAGTCGTCATGGGCGGCGGCTCAGGGACCAAAACCGTCTGCCAGGCTATTCTCAAATTCAATCGCGCATCATCAGAAGAAAAAACCACAATATTCGCAATCGTAGATTCCTCGGACAGCGGCGGAAGCACCGCCCGTATTCAGGCGGCTTTGCATACCAAGTGGCATATAAGCGTTCCGGCGTTCGGCGACCTGATGTCGGTGATGTCTCATGGTCTGCCAAAATGGAAGCAGGAAATCCTGGAATACCGGTTTAAAGATGAAAAAACTACTGTTGCCACACCGGGAAAATTGAAGGGAATCGTTAAAGAAAAATGCCGAAATGTAGATGAAGAAAAAGAATTGAACGAGTTCATTGTCCTTTTAAGCAAATACCTCTACATCGTTGACAAAAGCTTGATAGAAAACGGGATATTGATTTTGCCCGGCCAGGACCATTCTGTGAAAAACCTGTTTTTCCTGGGGGTCATGATCGACAAAAAAGCCATTGAACAGGATAAAATTGATAAAGTGTTATTTATGCAAGGGTTAAAGCACATTAGTTCACTGATGGGATCTGAAGTTGTCGGGATCCCGGTCAGTTTCGCTTCGCATTATGAGGCCAAATTAGCGGCCAGTTTGCGTGAGTCCGAAACAGTCACCATAAACGACAAGAAGATTATCACTGATCGGATAGTCGATCAGATAGCTATATCGACGGCTCTGCATAGCCAGCCTTACACCCAGATGTTTTTCTTGAACGGATCCGGGTTGATCGAAGCCCCGAAGGCTAATCCGGAAGCAATAAAGATTATCGATGATCTTGTCCAGGGAGACCGGATAACAATCGGCCCGGGAAGCGAGATCACGAGCAAACTTGCCGTAATCGCGGTCAAGGGTATTCCGGAGGCTCTGGTTAGAGCGAAAGAAAGAGGGGTCGATGTCGTTTTTATCTTTAATACCGCCCAAGACAGCGAAACCGTCGCGCATAATGTTTTATCCCTGATCCAGCTTTATGAAAATACCCTGGGTTATGCTTTTGAGACGATTTTCTCGAGCATAGTCATAAACCGGCTGGAAGTTGTACCGCAGCAGCTCAGAGACATGCTTGAGGCGGATAAAAAAGAACTTGATAATCCTCTGGGCATCCCGGAAGCTAAATCTAAACTGATGCTTGACCTGTTTTTACCGACGGAAGAGGAGCTGCGCGAATTAAGAAAGAAGATTAGGGTTTATGACGGGGTATTCGGGATGGTCTCGGAAATCGGGACCCGGGAAGCGGGAAAACTGGGGGCGACGCGCAAGAGATACGCTCACGATCCTCTTAAGCTGGCTTTTCTCTTTAAACTGTTGGATATGGTTTCGAGCGGAACCATTCCGGTTATTATTTCGGATATGGATGAAACATTGACTCCAAGCCGGGCCCAGATAGCCGTAGAGACCGCCCGGAAAATTATCAGGATTCTAGCGTTCGGCGGCAAGTTCGTCATCCTTACCGGTTCTCACCGGGAAGGCGTGCAGAGTCAGGTCCTGGATGTGCTGGAGCCGTTAGTAGCGGAATCGAAAGAATTGTTTAAAGATTTCTACCTGTTTTTGAACAACGGGACAGAATCGTACCGGTTCGATATGCAGAGGCAAGAATTCCAGGTTCTATATAAGCTTGACCTGATCATGGAGATTGGAAGAGCAAAAGTTGAGAAGGTTAAAGAGATCGGACTGGAAACAGTCAAGCAGTTCGGGATTAAGGCGGTCCAGGGTGATTTTATTGACGACCGCGGTTCGCAGATTACCTTTTTCCCTACCGGCAAAGACGTGACCAGGGAAGAAAAGCTGATTTATGACGCCCAGGGCGGAAGGGCGAACCGGGAAATATACGCCGAATTCATCAACCAGAGATTCAAGGAAGAAGGGATCGATAACTTAAGCGCAAAAGTCGCCGGCAAGACTTCAATAGACATAGGAATTGAGAATGCCAAGGCTCATGGGATCGAGAAGATCGAAGCTGAACTGAAAGTCGACAAAAGCTCTTTTGTCTACCTGGGGGATTCTTTTGGTTTAAAAGGCAATGACCGGGACGTGGTCGAGAAGGTCGATATTATAGTTAATGTCGGACCGGAAGTAAAATTGGATTTAGCGGGCAAGGTTTTCTTGAATTCCCAAGCGAAAGGGCCTGAAGGCTGTCAGGAGTATTTGGATATAGCAAGTTTAGTGCTGAGAGAGAACAAAAATCTGAAAGACGGCGGAGACACGCTTTTAAAGGAAACAGCGAGCGGCAGGATCCTGCAGATCATGCACGAGGGGATCGAAGCCGGACCGGAATTGAGCGTTTCCTTCGAGATCAGGGATTTGAGCGGATTTTCTCCCGAAAAAGAGCTGCCTGTTCAGCCGCGATTTTTCGCTTCGGAAGCTGGTAATGTCAATATCGCATACGTGCCGGAAAGCCGAAGTCTGCAACTTTTTTTGCAGGAAAAGCAAGGGAATCAATTAAGAGCGACGATGGAATACAATATAGAATTAAACAAAGATTATGGTATCGCTCGGATAGAAATCAAGCATTCCCGTTACAGCGGCATAAGTTTTTCCAAAGCGGCAATAATTTTTAACGATTCCGGTTTCGCGGAAGCCTTCCCCATGACCTTCGGGGTAATAAAAGAACAGTGCGTTTTTCCTGAAATAGATGAATTTGTAAGAAAACATGAAGTTATATCCACGAGCACGATGCCGATATCGGAATATGCCGAAAGAATAGCCGGATTGGTCCGGGGCGCTATCAATGAACAAGAGTGGGAGGAACTATTAGCAAATGTAATATCCCTTAAGTGCTCTAAGAGCCAGGAAATAAGAAGAAAAGCCATTAAGTTCTTGGAATATCTTAAGCGGAAGAATTTAATTTCCGAAGAACGATTTGGCGGCCTGGCAGAAGAATTCTTGATGGAAGATATAAGGGAAGACTTGAGGTTTGTCGAACGCACGCTGCGACATAACGATTATTTCGTGAGAAACACATTCAAAAATCTTTTTGGCAAAATTATCACTAAGGAAGAAATTAAAGGATCGAGAATAACGGCTACTTATTTTGCCAGAGGCAATAATAAACAAATATACCGGATACAATGGTCACTTCAAAGCGGAGAGGAATTGGTTTTCGCGATCTCCAGCATCAGGGATGCCCAGCTTCAGCAAGGCGATTTCGGCAGGAAAAGAATAAGTTCAGCCATCGATAACTGGGAGTGTTTATTGGAATCGGAAATCCCCGGGATCGTAAGATTAGGGGCATCCTGCTGGATTTTCGATCGGAACCCAAAGACAGTGACCATCTCCAGAGGAAGTGGCCACAGCAAGTATAGCATGAATAACGATATACTTCTGGCCAGCAGGGAATTTAAGGAAGGAAAGACATTAAAAAGTGTTCTTTCCGGTGATCTTTCAGCCCAGGATAAACAAAGCGCAATGGCCAAAGCGGTAGCCGTTTATTTCAATATCTGGTTAAAAACAAAAGACGAACAGGGCCAGGGTTTATTCGTGACTACTCCACGCGCGGAGGACATTATAGTCTTCAAGAATGCCGCGGATGAATGGGAAGCGGTTGTGGTGGACATGGATACCTTGGAAAGCGGAGTTACTTTCAAAGAAATCCGCGAGTTATTCGCGCTGTATCAATATTATCCGGACGAATTGATCAAGCGGATCGTGAAAGATGAATCTGTCTCAAACGCGACAGACGGAGGGAAGAAATTCGTCAGGGATATCATGATGAATACCCAGATCGACGGCAATTCATTCGACGGCCTTTGGAGAATTTGGAAGCAATGGAGGTATGACGGAACTGATCATTTGAGTTTTGACGAGATAACCATGCTTCCCGCTCCCGTAAAGGCGCATACGAATTTTACCTTTGATCTATTAAAAGATTACGTTTCTGGCCCGGTATCTGTCGATATCGGCGCGGGAAAAGGAAAATTAGCGCTTAAATTGTTGGAGGGGATCCCCGGGATGCGCCGGGTGATTGCCACTGATCTGTTTCCGACAGACATTGGACCCGTGTCCGGATTTGAATTCCGTTTGCAGGGAAATAAAGACAGGCTGCCCGTAGATACCGGATCGGCAAATACAGGTTTGTTGATCTATGTTCTGCATCATACTGATTTTCTTAACCAGAAGTCATTGCTGAGAGAGATCAACCGTATTTTGTTGCCGGAAGGCAGGGCGATCATTCTTGAAGATACGTTCTCGGATAACCTTCCGGCAGAAAATAGAAATAGCTATACCAGGAGATTCAACGCCCTTACCACCAGCGATAAGTTTGAAGTTTTAAGCTTTTTCGATTGGTGGAATAATCGTTCGATAATCGAACGCAGGGAAATATTTCCTTTCACTTACAGGTCAATGGACGCTTGGGTAAAAGTATTCAGTGACAGCGGTTTCAATGTCCTCAAGCAGCGCAATATCGGTATTCCCGAAGGTCGCCTGGCGCCGCGGGGATTATTCGTCCTGGAAAAAAGCGTTATCCGGAGCAAGGACGGTGGAACGAAAAATTCCGATTCAACGAAAAACGATCTGGTGGGAGCGGTAGTGAACTTTAAATTAAATCTGATAAAACTGATTATCGATATAAGCCTAAATATAGGCAGGAAATTTGATGTCAAATTTTTGGCCGCGCAGAAAACCAATGATCAGGTTATTGACGAGAACAAATCAAATTTAGGAGCAAAACAAGAACAGGTGTTCAATAGTGGGCAAATCAGGCAGCCAGGTTCTCGCGGTCCTCCGTTTGGGGGTAAATACCCTTTCTTATCCTTGAATTTTATACTTACTTTTATTACATCACCTTCCTCAGATTATCCTCTGACCTATACAGGTGTTTTAACGGACGGCGGCTCCAAAGTCCCCTCCCAGACGATCGAATACTCCTATTCGAAATATGACCATGGGTACGTGACATTTATCAAAAAACTTCATCGCCGCTCCAGGGAAGTAGGATACCGTGTTGATAAAGAAACAAAGTTTTCCCTGCTGATCGGTGGGAATGTCAAAACCTCTCCGTCTTATAGGTTGTACAATCGCTTGCTGCAAATGGCAGGCGAGGATGTCGTTTACCTGCCTTACGAGATCTCGAGTGAAAAAGAATTGGAAGAAATGTTGCAGATATTGCGATATTGTTGCCACTTGATCGAGCTGGCTATAAGCGACCCGTATAAAATAACGGTGATTGAATATCTTGACATTCTGTCTGATGCAGCGCAGAAAGCTCAGGCGGTTAACAACGTCATCAAAAGAAATGACGGGAAATTATTGGGCAGTATTTTCGACGGTGACGCCTGGATTTACTGGTGGAAGAATATTTTGAACAAGCCGCTGGATAATAAAAAGATAGTGCATTTGGGGGCAGGCGGGGTTGCCCGGGCATTCGCGGTGGCAGTGGCGGAGCACGCGCAAGGAATAGAGCTGGTGTTTTCGGATCCAAATCAGGATCGGCTTAACGAGTTAGAGGTGATCATTAACTCGTGGGGCAAAGATATAAAAGTAAAAACCATAAGAGTTGAAAGAGATTCGCAGTCAGAAACGCTGAATCAGGAACTTGTTGACGCTGATATTTTGATTAATGGCACAGGCCTGGGCAAGACAAAAGGCAATATTTACGCTTATCCTCAGCTTGACTACTCTCTTTTACAGGGCAAAATATGCATTGATTGGAATTATCGCCCTGCGGCGAAAAGTCTGTTTCTCAAGTACTCGCAGGATAATGGTGCGGAAATCTATAATGCGCTTGGTTTATTGATCACCGGATTTTATTATACATTTCATGCTGTTTCAGATAAGAAAGGGGTATTTAATTACGAGAAACTATTAGAGTTTGCGAAAGACGAATTTGGCTTCCGGGAAGCCATTGAGGTGCAGTTTGAGGGTGATATCCGGCTTGAAAAAGCCCGGGCCGAGATCGCTGAATGGCTGCCGCTTTTGCGCAGTAAATACGCGGTGCAGGTTTTAAAAGAAATAAAACACCGTATTCCAAAACCCGAAGTTCCGTTTATTGAGCAACTGGTTTTGGTGATTGATGACATCGCTCAGAGGGATGAGCAATTCGCGCGAGATATCCTGAAGAAATTAAAAGATTATTTCTCGGTAACCGGATTGAAGATTTTTAGCAATGCTATCGAATATCATTTGCCGTATTTATTGCTTCCCCAGCAGTGTCCAAGCAGCGTTGGTTTTGTCGGATTAGGCCGCATGGGCAAAGGAATGGTGCGTATGTTATTGAAAAACGGATATACCGTGGTGGTGTATAATCGCAGTCAGGATGCGGTCAGAGAACTCGAAAAAGAAGGCGCTGTGGGAGCAGACAACTTAAAAAACTTAGTCGAAAAATTAAGCAATAGTGAGCCGAAGCTTGTTTGGCTTATGATCCCTGCCGGGAAACCTGTCCGGGACAGCATTGGCGAACTTTCAAATTTACTTTCATGCAGGGATGTAATAGTTGACGCCGGAAACTCCAACCCGCGCGAATCAAGAAGGAACGCTCTCCTTTTAAGGAAAAAAGGGATCAATTTTATGGATATAGGAAGCAGCGGAGGCCTGGAAGGCGCGACGAACGGATTATCTTTGTCCGTTGGGGGATCGGAAGCGGTAGCCCGGATCATTGAATCCGTTTTGCGGGCTTTATCAGTTGAAGGCGGCATAAGCTTTGTCCCGTATACGGGGATGGGCCACCTGACTAAAATGGTACATAATAGCATTGAATACGCGGCTATGCAGGCGATCGCTGAAAGCATGGAATTGCTTTATACCGCTTTGAGAATAGATTGCGGCCTTGATGAAGCATCGGCAGTAACGCAGCTTGTAAAGATCACCGAATCCTGGAAGGACGATCCTATTATAGGCTCATATTTATTGACCTTGTTAAACCGCGGACTCAAAGACAGCAGTCAATTCAACCGCATCGGCGATACGATCGGAGGAGGAGAATCGGGTAATTGGGGGTTGCGGGAAGCGCGAAGATTAGACATCCCAACGCCTCTTCTAAGTCTGGGAGTTACAGAAAGATTCCGGGTTTCACATCCTGATACGATCGCTTCAACCAGGATATCGTATCTAGCGCAGGCATATAAAGTTTCCCGGACGCCTAACAGATTATTTGCGCCTGGTTTTCTGAATAAGGAGATCGTTTCTAATGAAGATAAGCTGGCAGATGAAGTGAAGGTATTGCTGGCATATACGATTTCGCAAATTATTGGAGAAGGGCTGCAGGTTATCTATACGGCACTTAGAAATGACCACGGAATTATGCACAGGGATGCGTTAAGGAAGATCAAAGAAATCGTCAACGGCTGGAGACATGGGACTATTATCCGATCATCAATGCTTGACCGGATCTCCTGTTCGTTAAGGCAAAATAAGGTTATCGAATCACTGGAGCCGCTGGATTTCACTTTTCCTCTAGACACCGCTAAGCGCTTATCCGTACCGTTGATCATCCTGTCCATGGCTGCCAAAAAAGAAGCGCTGGCTAACAGTCAGGTAAAATTCGAAGAAGCAATACAGTTAGTTGAAGATTACGAAAACCTGCGGGCCAATGAATACGAATCTTTCATGAGCAGGGTCGTAGCTTATTTACGGTTCTTATTCGGCGGCCACGCTTACTCGCAAAGACGGCTTGATCCATATTTTACACAAACGCTGGGTGGCGAAAAAATCGCCGGGACTGCGATCAACTCTTATTCTTTCTCGGAGTCGGCAAATGATCTAGCGGAAGCGGGCAAGACCATATTTGAACGCTCGGCGCAGGAAGCTATCAGCCGCAAAGGCATATTTACTGTTGCAATATGCGGCGGCAGAAGCCCGCAAATGATGTTTGAACGGTTAAAAGACGCTCAGGTTGATTGGTCAAAAACGCACATATTCTGGACTGATGAGCGTCCGGCCCGGCCTGATATAGGTAAAACGAACTATGAAGTGGCATACGAAACTTTCCTTGGTTTTATTAATATACCCCAGGCGAATATCCATCGGATCGATCTATCTGCGCTGAATCATAAGAAGGAAGCCCGGCGGTATGGGAGAGAGTTGCGTGATATTCTGGGTTCAGAATTGAGCTTTGATCTGATGGTGCTGGGAGCTGGAAATGACGGCCACATTCTGTCAATATTCCCCGGTTCCAGCTTATTGAGTAAAAAAGGCTCAGCCCCGGTAAGCATTGTCAAACGCAGCGATACCGGATTCGCCTACACGCTTACTCCTCAAATGGTCCGCAATGCCGGGAAGATATTGTTCTTTATCACCGGAGAAGAAAAGCACAATGTTTTAAAGACGTTTATGCGCGAGGATCCGGCTGTGGAAGATTTCCCCACAGCTATTCTAAAGGATCTAACGAATCAAAGAGTAACGGTTCTTACGGATCTGCGTTTGGATGGCGAAAGCAAGAACGGGTCCGTTCAGCGGGAGTATAAAGACGGCGGAAAAAACAACGAAGTACACATTGCCGGTCGAGATAGTATTTTAGATATAAGCGACCCGGCTGTGATAAAGCTGATAAGGATAGAAGCCGCTAATTTATTTTGTAAAGAGATAAGTGATTCCAAAGCCGTAGAAATTGCGACAGAAAGACTTAAAAAGAATGAATTGCCTCTCTATTATACTGAATTCCCATCCCGAGAAATGTTTTATTGTTTAGCAAGAGAATTGATCTTAGAGAAATTAAAGGAAGATATTAATGCGCCTTTAACCTTTGCCGAATTACATAATCTAACCAGTTTATTCTACTATTTAGAACAAAATATACCTCAAGAATTACGAGATAACTTGTCAAAAGAAGCAAGGTCGCGTTTGCGACGGCTGTTCGAAATTAATAATATAAAAGACATTTTGGAGATAGGCTGTGCGGCAAGTCATTTTATCGACTTTTTGTATCCGATCTTCAGAGACAGAATAAATTTTTACGGGATAGATTTAGTTCTTAGGGAAAATGTTGAAAAACCGAGGTTGAAAATAGTTAAGGGGGACGCAAATAATCTGGGAGAATATTTTGGTGAACAAAAATTTGATTTAATAGTATCAGAAGGCGTTTTTTCCCTGGGCGGAGAGATGAAAGGCAATTCGATGGGTGAGCGTCAAAGATACGCTTTAAAGCTCCATCAGTCTGCCGTAAACCATTTAAGCGATAATCCAGTAGCCGCTGTCATTTCAAGGTCAATGCAGACATTCCTTTTATTTTCGAAAGAACAGATTGAAGAGCAGTCTGAGATTTTCCTTTGGGATAACTCTCACATACGAAACCATTACTTAGATTCTGAGATAGAAGACCGGATTTATTTTGAATTATTCAGGGATGACTGTGAAGAAAACGCGGTATTTTACTTCTCCAGACGTGAGCATTTAAAAAAATCAAATTGGTATCAATTACGATTCAATAAAGGTTTCTTAAAACGTTTATGGCAGAAAACAGGCGCCATGCACATTATTGTGAAGAAAGGAACAAATCTTAAGCAAAAAGATGGCGGCAGGGATGTGGCGGGCGCGACGGCCCGCATGATGATGACGGAAGGTATCCGTTTCGAAGTGGTGGATAGCAAGTATCGGGACGGCGGGACTATAGAAGAGTATTATAAGCAAGCCTATCTTAAGGACGATTTTGAATTAAAGGTGCGTGGAAAGCTCCAGGAGTATATTGACAAAGATATTTCGATGGAAGAGTTTGTTGAACAGGTAATGAGGATTTATGACCGGAGAACATTGAAGGTTCCGACTGAAATGGCTGCGATCAGGTCCGAGGAATACCGTTTCGGAAATAACTATGTGCGTGATTTCAAGGGCGATAAAGATGATCACAAAAGTAACTTAAGGGCAAGAAGAAAAGGCGATTATGATAAGTTGCTTGAGCGGTCCGGCGCGCATGAACCTAAACGCACTGCGGTTAAAAACGCGATAATACATTTTCTTTCTCTTGCTGAGCTGGAAGATTGGACCAGTTATGAGGTGCTGGAGATAGATCTGGCTATGATTCGGGCTGCCTGCTCTGGAAATGACCCGGATAAAAAAATGAAACAAGACACCCGTACAAAGGTATTCAAGGTGTTTGATACCGCGGTAGAGATCGTTAGGAAAAAAGGCATTGAGTCCGCACTTAGGCTCGCAGCGTTTGGTAATAGTCTTGATTTTGCCGATCGTGATAAGCTCAAAGAATCAAAAAAGATTATCGCTAACCTTCCTAAAAATATGGCTAAAGAGGTTGAGAACCAGGGGTTCTGGAGCCGGGAAGATGCTGTTGAATTCAACAACGCGGTAAAAAACAGCGGCCCCAAGAAGATCATTTTTGCTTTCGATAATGCCGGAGAAGATATTTTTGATTTTATCTTGATCAACCAATTATTGAAACTGGGCCATTCAATAACGCTGGCCTGTAAATCTTTTCCCGCCGCTAATGATACTACAACTGCGGATGCAGCCGCCCTTATCGCTCATAATAAGATCGCCGCGCTTCTCGGAGAAAAGGCCTCGAAAATTAGCGTAGTAGGAACCGGAACCAGGGCCCAGGGGACCGATCTAAAACGGGTTTCCAAGGAATTTCTGGATGTCTGGAAAGAAGCCGATCTGGTTATATTTAAAGGGCAGGGTAATTATTATACGCTTAACCATTCTCTGCTTTCCAAGGATTGTTTTTTCCTCCTTAATGTAAAGTGGAGCCCTGAAATAGAGGAAAAATACAAGAAAGATGATTTTGTGCTTGAATATCTGCCCGCGCAAAAGGATGGCGGAAAAACAAAAAGTAACAAAGCGAAAATTCTTGATTACCTGTGGATTCTTGGGGTGGTGGCGCTTATTGCTTCGGGGATTTGGGTGATATGGGCCAGCGCAGCTTACCCGGTCATATGGTCGGATTTTATTCATTATCTGCTTCCGGAGTCAACGGCATTTATAGCGACCATCACGCTCACCAGCATAGCCAGTTCCGACAGCTGGAAAAGCGTAATCAAAAAAGGCAAGGACGTAAAAAGTCTGTTGGTGAAATTCGTGGTCGAGCATAAAGAATTGATCCAGGCGGTTAGTTTGGTCGGCCTGGTTTTAAGCGTGGTAGCCGTGTTGAATTACTTGGGGCTGTTTTTCGTTTTTCCGAACCAAACTTTAGCGCTTGTCGGCTTATCGCTAGTCATGAGGTTTTTAGCTACGTTCGCCGCGCATTTTGTTTGCAGATACAGCGAAAGACGCGCCGACGGATCAAACGTAAATAAGATAGATTTTCGCAAGGAATTAAAAAAGGCGTTATTATTGGGTATAACTATGTCCATTACCGCGGCGATTTTTAACTATTTTACATTCTTCAGTTTCCTGGAATACGAATTCTCGGCAGAGCGATTCGGTTCAGTGATATACGCCAAGATCTTGAGAGTTATGTTCGACCTGAGTATCGCTACCGCTTTTTCAACGCTGCCGCTTTATGTTTTTTCATCGATCGTTTTTCGCGAAGAAAAACCGCTTACTTTCGATACGATCAAAGATATCGCCAAAACGCAGTTTTTCCTGTTACCGTACAACTTTCTTTATTGGTTTCCCATGAATTTAATAGGCTGGGTTTTAACAGGGTCGGTATTTTGGATGATAATCCTTAATAGTTTATTTGTGTTTGGTTGGACGTGCGTTGTTTTTATAAAAGTCAATCAGGTGGTCAATAACCTTAAAAATGACTCTTCCGCTGTACCCAGTCGTTTATTAAACGCCGTAAAGCAGAAACTCGGAAATCATAAATTGAACGCTGTAAAGGACGGCGGAGAAATAAACGAGAGACGCGTCTTGAATTTTGATCGGAAGTATGCAGAATACCTGCGTTCGGTCAAATCGGTTTCCCTTTCAGAAGATGTCCTGCGCCAGGTCGTTTCTCGAATAATTGAGAAGCGAAACCGGAATGCTCAAGCGGTATACTTGGTCGCAATAGATGGAAACTCGGGGGCTTTAAAGAGCACCTCCGCGGTAAAGATCGCTGAACTGTTAAGATCAAAAGGAGTCAATGTTATCGTGATCATCCGGGACTGGTTCATTGGTGAACGGACCGAAAGGTATCAGAAAATCGACGCGGCATTAAGCGAATCAGAGTTCATAGAGAACGATGAAGAAATCTACTTGAGAAAAGAAAAATTTGTCGCGGAGGTGTTGGAAGAGCTGGAACGTTTGAAGAGCGGTGAATATGAAAGCAAGGAACTGAGATTTACCGAATTGTATAACAGAGAAGACGAAGGCAGATTAAATAAAGTCATTCCTGAAGACGGCGAACCGCCCATGGCGATTTCAAGAGGCACGGTGGTTATTGTTGAGGGCAACTATTTACTTAAGCGGGCATGGCAAAAATATTTTGATTTCCGGATCATGATGCTGGTAAAGCCTTCGATTGGAGCCGAGCGCAGGGGCAAGAGGGATGATTTCACGGAAAAGAATAAAGTAAAAGAAATGTTCTGGAGGGTTAATACCCCGTCGTATTTTGAATATCTTAAAAGGGAAAACCCCTTGGTTGATCTGGTAATAACAACCGATTCCGCCACTGGCATCATAGCGCATGACGGAGGCGGAAAGAAAAGGGCGGCCGTTATCCTTGCGGTCGGAATAGGGGTATTTGCATTTCTTTTCCTGTCCGGCTGGTATGCTGCGGCTCTGGCGGTTAACTCGCTTCTTATAAAAATACTTAGTACCGCGGCAGCATATTTCATCGGAGACTTGATCGCACAATCACTTAGTTCCGGCAAGGATAAAGCATTGAACAAAAAACGTCTTGTGGCCCAGGCGATTTGGGGAGGCATTACTGGTGTTATATTAAGCGCGTTTTATTTTTGGCTTAACCTTACTTTTACGGGCAATTTCGCGTTTATTTTCATGGTGCTGGTTGACCAGTTTGTTTACACTACGCTTTTTGTTCATCCGGTTAACTTTGCGGTGCGGGCGATCGAGGAAGGTAAAATACGTGATTGGGGTACTATTATCCGGAAAGAGTATAAAACGGCGGTTATTACTAACTGGATGTTCTGGATCCCGGTTCTTTTGGTAAATTATTCCCTGATACCTCTTGATTTTCGAGTTCTTTTCACGAACTTCGCTCTTCTTTTTTGGACCCCGATCCTTTCGATGTTAGGCCATGGCGAATGGAAGAAAATAGTTGATACTTTTTGGTCTCGCGGAGGAAATGCAGAACAAAAGAAAGAAATCGATAAGAGTGCCGATTTGGAGTATTCAGTCCGATCGGAAGCGAACACCAAGGGGAATGATGGTAAAGACGGCGGGGAAGAAAAAAATGAAAATATCGATCCCTTCCTCATAAGAAGCCTGGCTTGGGAAGATAAAGATCAAGAGTTGTATTGTGATGCTTACCACGCTCTAGTTAAGAAAGGTAAATCAGCAGTAAACACTCTTATAGATGCTTTATTGACGAATGAGAATACGAAAGTTCGCCGTACATCTGCTGAAATCTTAGGAAAGATTAAAGATTCCCGAGCAGTTGAACCGCTTTTTTTAGCATTAAAGGATAAAGAAGGGGCCGTGAGTTTCGAGGCTGCTATAGCTCTGGGTAAATTGAAAGATCCGCGTGCAGTAGAGCCGCTTATAGAAGCGCTTAAATCTGAAAAGAAATATCATCAAAGAAAGGCAATCGAAGTTTTACGCATACTGAAAGATCCGCGAGCAATTGAATCTCTCATTTTAGTTTTAAAGGATAAGAAAGATGTTGATACTTCCTGGGGCCCTCTTCGAAACTTCGCTGCTGAAGCCATCGCTGAAATAGAATTCAAAGCCACCAAAGAAATAATACGCGATTTAATTTATTCACTGAATTTCGAAAGCTCCTCAAAGGCAACAACTAAGATTCTAATCAAAATAGGACAGTCGGCTGTTCCTGAATTGCTTAAAGCATTAAGATGCGACGATAAACGAATCCGAAAAGCTGCGGTCGAAGCTCTGGGGAAAATTAGTCCTCTAGATGAAAATTCAATCCTTGAGTTGATTGCATTAGTTGAAGATAAGGATTATAGTATCCGCAATGCCACTGAAAAAGCTTTATTAAATCATGGCGTTTTGACTCCCGAATTGAGAGTCAAAAAATGTGTTGCCGATTTAAATATAGATGATTATTTTGATGCTTCCGAAGCGGCTGAATCTTTGGGTGAGATATACCATCCTGCAGTAGCGAAAGCTATTCCTGCTCTTCGCAAGGCATTAACAAATAAAAATGAATCTGTCCGCAAGACTGCAGCCAAAACACTGGCCAGGATTGAACTTTATTTAGAAATTGGGCCGATGTGTCAGGCTACTATGGATAACTTTTTTAACGTTTTATCTCAGAAAGGAATGTCTTTGAAATTTGCTCAAGAACATCTTATCTTCAATTTGATGAGTTTATTCAAAGAAAAGAATGAGGGGTTTGTTTTGGCTTTAAACTCCGGCACGGAACTCATTCGGTCTGACGTGCAGCCCTGTAATACTATGAACTGGGGGATACCCATTGCATGGAAGTCAGCAAAAGGCGATATAGAAAGATACAAGGTTAATTTAGAGATCCTGGAAGAAGTTGCTTTGGCCTGGTATAGCTGGATTAGGGCAAAAGATGAAGAGCTGAGATGGAAAGAAGAAAGCGCTCCGGTGGCAGCTTATGTTAATTTATTGGAGACGTTGGCAGGATACCTTGTGGAGAATAAATTTTCTTTATCAGATGCAAAGGAATTTATCGAAATATTTATGAAGAAAATGGTAGTTACAAAAATAGAAGGGCATCCATTGATATGGCCAGAAGGCATAGAGTCAGACCGAGTTATCTTAGAAAATCCTGAGGCTGATGGGGCGAGGTATTATTATGATCGTTGGCCAGTGAGTTATGATGTTTACGAGAGAGCGAAAGAAAAATATGAACGCGAAGGTTATAAATTAAAAAGTGAAAGAGGTGCGCTGTTCTCGATTCCTTATTGCGTTGATTATCCAGAACACGGATTCAACAAGTCCGTTTCACGAAATTGTACAATAGCTGAGTTTGCGCGGGATTGTTCTTATGTAGATGTAAAGGAAACCTTGAGAATTATCAAAGAGGCGTGGTTTGAGAGAGTAAACAGCGGCTCCACCGATGGCGGGGTCAGGCTTTCTCAAAACTCAGCCGCAGAAATACTTCTTTCCGAACAGGCGGAGTTAAAGGACTTCCTGCGTAAGATAAATGATGATTTGGCGCGGATCGCGGATAATCTTCAAGTGAGCCAGTTTTTCATTGAATTGCCGGAGTCTATCTCATACGCGATGCTGCCTGATAAGAAGGCGACTATCGATCTCTCAAAGAATGAACTTATTTTTGATCTTGGTAGGATAACTTCAGTCGATGATCTCCGAGCTGCTTTTTGGGAGGTGTGCGGGGAAGCATATTTTCGGCAGCTAAAGGATTGGCATGAACGGCTTAGTGTGCTCGGGCAAGGGCAGCTGTGCATGGCTAGTTCTTACATTGATTACTTGCTCAGGAATTTGATCGATCGCGATAATCTGGAAGGAGTTATTGTCGATGCTGGGACCGGACCGGGCACAGTGGCGATCGGCCTTAAAAAAGCGGGCGCCAAGAATGTCATTGGGATTGATATTTCTTCCTACGTGCTGTCATGCGCTAAAATATCCATGTTGGAAGAGGGGGTTGATTTAGAGTTGGTCAAAGGCGACGCGTTACGGCTGCCGCTGCGCGATAATTCAGTTAATGCGTTTTATTTTGCCAATGTTTTAAAGTATCTGCCTTCGATTATCAGAGAAGAAGCTCTTGCCGAAGTCCATCGTGTGCTCAAGGCTAGCGGCCGGTTGTATGTTTATGGAAGCCAGGAGATCATGATGGAGAATACTCATCTCGGGGTGAAAGAGGAGATTACTACGGAGTGGACTCGTAAAGAATGGGAAAAATATCTGGTAGAATCCGGATTTGCCTCTATAGATATCTACGATTGTAATTGGGGGGAAGAATTGTCGTGGTGGAGAAAGGTTTCGGCGATTAAGTCCGGCAAAGACGGCGGCAGAGTAAATTTCGAGAACTCATTTATTCTTTATGGAATCAAGCTTCCGAGCTTTTTCTTTTTGCATACCGGGAAAGCGGTTTCATTTAAAGACGGCGGGGTGACTTTTCGCGATTTCCGGAGCGTGACTGATAGGTACTATTTCTACGGCAATGGGGCGCTGGCCGCGACATGGATAGATGAGCTTGCCCGGATGAAAGGCGAAGATACCGAAAAAGTGTTAGAAGAGCTTATCCGGTCTTCCGGCCTTCAGGGTAAACTCAAGCGATATCCGATCCTTCCAGAGGAACTTTTCATATATATGTTGCCTTTTGTCGCGCAATCAAGAAAAACCGGCAAAGCGCCTTTCTTCCTCGAAAGAACTTCAAAGATTTTTGAGCCGGCATGGGACGCTACCGTCGAAATGCTTAACAGTGAGGGGATTGAAGGATTGTCTTCACTGAAATATTCATATAGGATTACCAAGAAATATTTTAACAAAGAGGCGAAAGCCAGGGAACTTGGGACAAAAGACGGCAGGATCGTGGCCATCGCCCCCCAAATCAACTCTTTCCTTACCGAAGAAGAATTGTTAGCTCCGGTTAGCCGGGAGAAATGGAATGATCTCGAAGCCATTTATAGTTCTGCGATAACACGGGAGGACCGGGCGAAGATCGATAACTATATAAGTAGTTGGGGAGTTGAAAAAGGTTTTGCGGGGATAGCCGGTAAAGAAATGACTGTGGGGCGGTTAATCACTTTGATCGCTGACGCCGGGATCGACACGCAGTTGTACTACAAGAAGATGAGAAACAGGACGATTGAAAATCTCCTGGATGAATTAGTAGAGAACGGTTCCCTAGAGTTAAGTGTGCTGAGTTTGAAACTGTCCGAAGTCCTAAACGCCGATGAACTAAAGTTTTTGTTTGCCAAGATCGGGCATCTCGTGGACGCGAATGGTGTTTTCTCTATCGAAGTCTTTGCCAATCTGCAGGAAGCCTTGTGGAGTATTACGGCTAAAGATGCCCGGAGGATGAAAGGAACTTTAAAGCATTCTGCGAGGCCCTTGCTTAACGAATTGCTGAAAGATACCGTTTTTGGTAGATTTATGAATACTATATTTTCCCGGGTGTTGTTCTTGGATGAAGCTTCATATACCGGAGACACTGTGCTTCTGGCAGAGATTATCGGTAAATCTTTCAACCCGTATTTCGATTCCGAATTCGGGGTGATCTCCGTGGACGACAAGGAAATCTTTTCCTCGCCCGGTAACGGCAGGAAACTGGTTGAAGTCTTCTCAACACAGGGTGAAGTAAAGCTGTATGAAAATGATCCGAGCAAATCGGATGTGCTGTATGAGTTGCAAGCCGGAGATATCGAGCGGTTTAAACGGTTCACTTATGACGATATGGAAGCTATTCTTCGCCAAAAGTTATGCGAAAACGCTGTTTCTGCCGATAATTTGGACGCGCTTTTAGAACAATATGGGCAAAAAATAAATGATTTTATAGAGGCGAATAATGATATTTTCCATGGTTTATCTCACCTGGCTTATTATGAACGACATGATGGTTTTTCGATCTATTCTGAAATAGTAAAGCTGTTCTTGCGAGAAGACAGTCTTGTTTCAAAAGCGCTGGTGTATGAGTATCTTGAGCCGTATTCTTACGGGGAGATTATTGACCGGCTGATAAAGAATGAGGTATCTTTAGCGCTCGCGAGACTGGCGCAGAAAGAAAAGCGGCAGATACAGGAATTGGAGGAACTTGACGCGCGCGTCCGTTTCTATGAAGAATTAAAAGTCATTCTTTATTGGAAAACACAGCGCGAGGCGTATGTCGAACGCATCAGGCAGGGGGCCCGGATGCTTGGTCAACCTGAGATAATGACATCCGTCAAACAGTACCTTAATAACCCTTCCAGTGAAGGATTTGATGCGTTAAGGGCATCGATAACTGCCAGGATTGCGGTTGGAAGAAAACCCGCCGAGGATATTGAGCGTATTCTTAACGCCGGCAGAGTTAAAGACACTTCCTCAGGAGAGAATCAGGCTATAATTCCGGAAAAGATTATTACTGCCGAGCAGCGAGAAAAAAGAATACTGGTTATCGGAGCTTCGGGTTTCCTGGGAAAACAACTTTAC
>JAPLLS010000099.1 GCA_026387435.1 Candidatus Omnitrophota bacterium | reverse complement strand
GCTATTCCTCTTGGTCTGCGATCGGGCTTTCTGTTGCCTGCTATATTGGTTTTGATAATTTTAAAGAACTGCTTGTCGGCGCGCATGCTATGGACAATCATTTCAGGCGCGAGTCGTTTAATCAAAATATTCCTGTAATTTTGGCGCTCTTAGGTATTTGGTACAATAACTTTTTAGGAGCACAGTCGCACGCGCTCCTGCCTTACGACCAGCACTTGCATCGTTTTGCCGCGTATTTCCAGCAGGGAGAGATGGAATCAAACGGTAAAGATGTTGGCCGCGACGGAAAACCCGTAGAGTATCAGACATGCCCTGTTATCTGGGGTGAAGCCGGAACTAACGGTCAGCATGCCTTCTATCAATTGATACATCAGGGCACGAAACTGATCCCTGCGGATTTTATTGTCTTTGCCCGGAGAAGCAACCAGGGATTCGATAATGATCTGGAACTTAAGACTCGTTTAGACGAACATCATAAAATATTCATTTCCAACTTCTTTGCCCAGACCGAAGCTTTAATGAAAGGTAAAGATATGGGCGGCGTTTTAAAAGATTTTGAAGAAGAGAATGCCAAAAGAAGAAATAACGGCAAGAAGGAATTGACCGAAGAAGAGATATCGCGTCTTGCGCCTTTTAAGATTTTTAAAGGTAACCATCCGACTACCTCCATTCTCGGCCAGAAACTCGCTCCTTTCGCGCTTGGCGAGCTCATCGCGATGTATGAACACAAGATCTTCGTTCAGGGAGTGATCTGGAATATTTACAGTTTTGACCAGTGGGGAGTAGAGCTGGGCAAAAAGTTGGCAAACGGCATTCTGCCTCAGCTTAAGCCCGGCGTTGATGCCTCTGGACATGATTCCTCAACTACCGGACTGATCAATGCTTATAAGGAAATGGCTAATAATAAAGACGGCGGAAGAGTTATTAACCGCGATTTCCAGCTGCCTCTCTCAAGACCTACCGTGGTAGGTAAACTTGGGAAGGGTGCGGCTATTCATCGAGCGCTCTCAACAGGGAAAGATAGTCTGTTCAGCAGATTGAATCGCCTTGTTGGAGCGCTGATGACAAATAAATTAACCATCAAATACGCTGACGGCGGAGTTGCCTTAAAGACCAGTAACGTATTAGCGGAGAACATCAAGAACGGCTTGACCAGGGTTGAGATCGCCAGTTTAAATAAGCGGTTGCAGGCGATCCATAAAAAGATAGTGGGCGCATCGATAGAGTCGGAAAAAGATTTGGTCGAGTATCAGAAGCTGGTTAAAGCAGAGATGGCCTGGATCAACTACTACTGGCAAAAAGACGGGATCAAGGATTTTAACGATATCAAGAAAATTACTGAAATCGTACGGGCCCTCTGGGAAAACGGAGACGTAAAAGACGTAGTTATTTTAGGTATTGGCGGCTCAGACTTAGGGGCCAGAGCATTGCACATGGCTTTGAACAGCGGAGTTTACTATAATCTGAGGAAGCACAGTAAAGGCCCGAGGGTTCATTTTGCGGGAGACAATTTTGCTCCGGATGAGTTAGCCGCCCTGATGGACACTATAGATATGGAGAAAATGTTATTGATTCCGATCTCCAAATCGGGCTCCACAGCCGAGACGTTCGCCAGCTACGCCTTCTTCAGAGCCAAATTGCAGGAGATATTCAAAGATAAGTATGCTCAGCGGATCATCGCAATAACCGGATTGAATGATAAGAGCTTATTGTTCAAGGAGAATAAAGACCTGAAAGAGAACGGATTCTTAGGATTGTTATCCGTGCCGGATGGTATTGGCGGAAGGTATTCGGTATTTACGCCGGTAGGCATGCTGTTCGCGGGAATAACCGGGCTTAATTTAGATGAGTTCTTAAAAGGATTAAAGACCGCTTATGAAGCTTCCAAGCAGCCGTTGGAAAACGGGAATAATATTCCGTATGAACTGGCGCGGATCATGTACTTGCTGGATAAGAATAGGCATCTGAACATGGTAACGTTCATGCCGTATGACAACGCGTTGGAAGGGTTCTCCCGCTGGTATAGACAGTTACACGCGGAATCATTAGGCAAGACAGTGGAAGAGCATGTTTATGTTGATTCGGAAGATAAAATGGTGGCCAGGATATACTTCACTTACAACCAGGATAAAAGCGACTTTAAGGTATTCAAGGTTTACGATGGAGAGAATAAAGATTTAGGGGTAATCGGATTATCCAAAGGCGAGTCAACGGAATTGGTGTTCGATAATGGAATAATTCTTACGATAACCAGGGACGACAAGAATAAAAAAGACGCGGTAAGCTTAAAGGTTAACGGCAATCCCGCAGAATATAGAGTAAGCAAGGTCAACACATATACAGAAAGCACAACACCGCTGGCTCTGGTCGGGACAAGGGATAACCACTCTTCCTGGCAGTTGATCAACAATGGGCCGAAAGACAAACTGGTGATCTTCACCAAAGTGAATAGCCATAATCCGGATTATAAGATAGAGACTTCGGGCACGGCCGGATTGGAGTATTTGCAGGGTAGATATATAGGTAAGGACATGCTTACCGCTTCGCAGATCGGAACAGAGACTGACGCTAAGAATAACAGTATTCCTAATGTTACTTTTGAGATCGAAGGAAAGACTGAAGCTGTATTAGCTGAATACATGTATACGCTGATGATGACCATAGCGGTGCTGGGCGAACTTTACGATATTAACGCGTTCAACCAGTATTCGGTGGAAGGGTATAAGTTAGAGACCAAAGCCGCTTTGAAGAAGCTTGACGGCGGGATAGAAGATAAGAAGGAAGTAGGGGCAGCGGTTAATACTCATACGAGTAGCGTAGGGATAGTATTTGAGAACAAGTTCACTAAATTCGATAATTATATTTATATGCCGGAGTTAAATAAATTGAACGAGACGGAGCGCGAGGCGTTATTGACATATATAGCTCGCCAGCTTTATACGGGTTTCAACATGATCGTAGCGGACCGGATAATAATCGACGCTCCGGAAGACGTATTTGAAGCGATCAAGAATAAGTTTGACTCAATGTTTAACTTCCAGGTCAAACCCAACGGCGAAGCGGATTTGTTAAAAAGAGCAACCGGCTTAAGCCTGGATATGTATGGCAGGAAGCTGGAGATAGTCTGTGCATCCAGCGTAACTGAGCCTCGCGAGTTCGTTAAACAGACATTATTAACCCCGGAAGTACCTGAATCCGAAGCCAGAATAATAGTAATAGATCTGGGTGGAACTGGATTAAAAGGCGGAGCGTTAAAAGGCACAGAGCTGGTAGCATCGTCAGTGCAGCCGTGGAAACCAGGTGACTTCAAGAATCCTGAAAGACACGTCAAGATTATCGAGAGCGTAATTGAAGCCTTAGCGCAAAAAGCGCGGTTTGGCCATATCAATGCGGTGGGTATCAGTTGGGCATCGCCGCTGGTGGAAGAAAAGATCAGGTTACAGGCAGCGATCGGCTTTGGTATTACCAGAGACCAGTTCGTAACTACCATTATGCCGATCAAAGATAGACTGGAAAAAGACCTGGGAGTACCGGTAGCGATCTTAAATGACGGTGAAGCCGCAGGATATAGGTTAGCCGCCGAAGCCAAAGCCAACGGCGAAGACGTCAAGAACACATTGTTCTTGATCATGGGCACGGCTTTAGCCAGCGCGTATTTTAATGAAGAAGAGAAGCTTGATATTAATATCCTGCATGAGTTAGGTAATATAGTGATAGATAATTCTCCGGATGCCGCTAAGCACGGGTTTACGGGTATAGCAGGAGCAGCGCAGCAGTACGTATCACAGGCAGGGCTGGTAAGAGCGGCAGAGCAGATGGGCATCGTGTTCCCGGCAACAGTACCAGGAACGGAAAAAGCCAGGTTTGTAGGTATGTTATTAGACGCACCAGATCAGATAGTTAAAGAATACGGGTTAAAAGAAGACGCTAAAGAATTACAAGCCAAATCGCTTGCCGCGCATAGATTAGTAGGCCAGTACATTGCTGCTTTAGTAGAAGAGATTGCCAGGGTCTACGATGTAAAGAAAGTCAAGATCTCCGGTGGTGTAACCTTGGGCGGATCAGGGGATATCTTTGTAGAAGAAGCAAAGAATATCCTTAAAGACAAGATTGCGATCTCCCGGGCCAGCAAAGACAGGAAAGTCGTGCGTATGGCCGGAGCTACCGGAGCAGGGTATTACGCTTATGCCAAGACCAAAGCCGAGAATAGAATAGCTAAATACACCTTAAAACCGACATATACCCCAAAGATTGCGATCATGGCTGATCTGTACCAGGTAATGATCGAAACGCCTAAATTCGAGAGCGAACCGCAGACAATCAAGGACAGCCCGGTGTACGGTGAGATGCTGGTATTGTTGGAGCGTGGGATAAAGATCGGATTAGTCACAGCCAATGACGCGGAAGACGCGGTCAGGGCTATTGTGGCGTACATCCCGAAAGAATTACTTCCGAATTTGACTATTTACGCTAATGGTTACAGCCAGATGATCACATTCGATGCTGAAGGCAACCGGTGGACAGCGACCTACGGCAAAGCGATATCCAAGACTGACAGAGAAATCATTGAGAAAGCCGCTAGAGAAGAGATCGATGTATATGTAGCTGAAGCCCAAGCTAACTTGGCTGCGTTGAAGGCGCAGTATCCTGATTTTGAATTTGAGAGAAAAGGCAGCTTTATCATACCGGAGATCAGGGTCAGAGGCGAGTTGGCGGACAAGAGCGTGACCCAGATCGGTATTGTAGGGTTTGCGACCAAGAAGCATGCCAGAGGAACAATAGCTAAATACGAAGATGACTTAAGGGGTAAAGCCTTCAAGAATCTATTAGCCAAATTACCGGAAGATATTAAACGTCATTATAACCTAAGGGTGGCCGGAGAGACGTCGATTGACGTAAACGGCGGGGTGAATAAAGCGTTGACTATGGATAACTTCCTGGCGACTACACGGATCTTCCCTGAGGAGCTGATATATATAGGAAAGAACTTCAGCGCGGAAGGGGATGACGCGTACGTGGTGGGAGCGGTGAGCAACGTGCATTACATCGCGGTGGATGCTGATCAGTCTGCTGTGATCAGCGCTGAAGGTGTGGTCAAAGCCGGAAGCGGAATGGCAGCGACCAAGAAAGTGTTCCAGAGCCTGGTGGCTAATTATTACGCCCTGGCTACTCAGGATAAGACTAACGCGGTCATTTATGTCGCCAAGTGGAGCTTGGACGGCGGCGAGAAGAAAAAGTTATTCAGCAGCAAGGAGATAGCGCCAATCGTTGAAAAGGTCGGTCGTTATCCTGCAAGAAGCGTGATACTTTTGGGTGGGCCTTCGTCAACCGGAAAGGCAACTTTTACCCGGTATTTAAAAGAAGCGATTGAAAAACAATATGGCCGTGAAGTAAAAGTCCTTGAGCTTGACCGTTACTTCAAGCCTATTGTCGAGCGGCCAGTTGATGAAAATAATTCTCCGGAATTTGACCATCCTGAATGCCTGTATCTTAATCGAATCGCCGAAGATTTAAACAAGCTTTGCTGCGGCGAGAAAGTTGATCTTGCTAAGTATGATATGAAAACAAGGACATTTGTTCCCAGGACCGGGACCAAACTTCAATTGAGCGAGGGTGATATTCTCGCGATCGATTCCATACATGCGCTTAACAAGAACATAGTTTCTTCTTTGAGCGACATCCAACTGGTGAAGGTATATCTTTACGCTCCGGAAGAAATCCGTTTAATGCGCAGGATCTTGCGTGACATTGATGAGCGTGGAGAAACTGTGGAGAGCGTTCTGTCAGTTTGGCCGCGTGTAAGAAGCCGGGAAATCGAATTCATCGAGCCGCTTAAAGATACGGTGGATTATATCCTCAACGCATATACGCCGGAAGATTTTATCCTGCTCAGGGATCGCATTGAACCATTGCTGGCAGCAGCTTCTGTTTCCCTCGAAGCGTTGAATGATGACTCAAAACAAGTACTGGCTGGATTGCGCAAGGCATTTGAAGTTCCTGGTAAGGACGGCGGCGAAACAAAGGTATTATACATCTTAAACAGTGAGCACGGCGCGGGCAAGAGCTCGTTTGCTCGGGTATTGGCGGAAAAGACCGGGTTGGATATCTTCAGCGGCGGCGCTATCAAGCGGGGAATGGCCAAAGATCGCGGCATGTCGATCGAGGAATTCAATGAGTATCTTAAAGGCAATTCTGCAGAAGATAAGAAAGTTAATGACGCTATTGACCAGGCTCAGATCGAAGGGCTGAAAGAAGGCAACCGGATCTTTGAGAGCAGCTTTAGCTCATATCTGGTAAGGCAGGTTGAGGAAGAGCTGCGTAATAAAGGGACTAAAATAGTGCGGGTGCTGATCAGGGCAGATTCTAGGATCAGGGCAGAACGCGTGGCCAGAGGCAACCGCGAAGGTGATAAAGGCGGCAGCGTGGAAGGCATCAAGAAAGACCTGGAAGAACGCGATGAGTTCGACAGGCAGCAGTTTCTGCGCATGACCAACGGCACATTCGATATATTCAGCGAAAAGAATTACGATATGGTGATCGATACCTCAAAAACAACGCTTGCGGAT
The DNA here is from genome assembly GCA_026387435.1 of Candidatus Omnitrophota bacterium. Taxonomy (GTDB): domain Bacteria; phylum Omnitrophota; class Gorgyraeia; order Gygaellales; family Profunditerraquicolaceae; genus JAPLLS01. The sequence goes on along the minus strand of JAPLLS010000099.1, from coordinate 5,580 downwards.
GTTCCGGAGCAGGTAAGGCGAATGATCGACTACGCATATCGCGTATATAACTCAGGAATCATTACCAAAGAATCTTTTTCCGCGGAAAAAGAAGCGGTCAAGACCGGGAATTTGGCTGAGGTAGTCAAAGGATTGAAAGACTTGCAGAAAGGCGCAGAAGCGGAAGCGCTGGAGTATACGATCAACAAGTTGTGGGATATGCCGGCTCGTAAGATCCAGCGGTTTGATACTGCAAGCGAATTTATCAAGAATGGAGATATTGAAAGCGCCAAAAATCAGTTAAGCGGGGTTCCGGGATTCAGGGTGAAGTTCAGGATTGTGGCGAACGCAGGAGCATACAGCTGGCAGGAAGATAACGGTGAGGAAGCAGTAATCGCGATCGATCTGGAATTATTAAAAAACCGGGCATTAACGGAAATGGAATTAGCGGGAGGCATATACCAGGCAGAGATTGATCGTGAAAAAGCCAGGGCTCCTCCGGCTAAGAAACTTATCGAGCTTGTTATGTCCTTCCAGAAGGCCCAGTATTTTTACAATGAATTATCTACCTATGATCAGGCACGCGTAATTGATCAGTTGATGAAGACCGACAAAGATACCGGCGGGTTCGCGCGTACACTGATTACCGGACACTCTTCCAATACCAAATTCAACAATTTGCTTCAGTTAATCGAAGCAGACCTCCAGGATAAGTCGGGGAAGTTCGCCCTGGATGAAGCCAAGATCAACGAGCTCAAACAATACAAAGAAAACGGCTTCCAAGAACGCTCAGCGTTAGAGCAGAAAGAGTTGGTATTCGGGAAAGACACTGTACGTGTGCTAAATTACTACGTATTTACCCTGCTCAAACAACGGGCAGAGACTATCGGCGAGGATGAGGGAAAAACGTATGTGTCTACTTATGTCAACTCCGATTACCTGCGTAATTACCTGGAGATGCGCGGGATTCTCGCCGGGAACGATCAGAGATTGGTTAACAATCTGCTTAAGGAATCGGAGGCAACAGGTCGGCCCCTGGAAGAGATCATCGGCGGGATCGTTAAGTCAGATTATTTGGTCAAAGCGCCTTACGATAAGTTGCCCGGTTATGGCCGAGAGCTTTTGGCTGCGCTTTACGTATATATAGGAGGCGCGGGAGTCAGAGCAACGGATTTTGCCCAGAAAATCATGCGGCGCTATATCAATAATCCTAAGTATAAAGATTTTGTCAATTTAGTCTTGATAGCCATTTGCAGTATTTCCGATGAAGGCGGGCATATCCGCAAGCTGGAAGACGCCATACTGCGCTCAGCGGCGTTTTGGTGGTATGCGATCCCCAACGGCGATATTACGGTTTATCCGGTAAAAATGGCGCTGGATGACCTTAAAAAAGAGATCATGACCGAGCGCAGAATCACCAGCTACTCCTGCGAGATCGCGGTGTGGGAGAATATTTTTGACGTGATGAAAGACCCTAATCGCTTTGCGCCAAGTTCTTATCCCCAAGATCTTTATTTCTTTATCGCAAACAACTTAACCATGGCGCGTAAGATCGACCAAACTTGGATTAAGACCGGGATTACCACTGTGGATAAAGCCAGCTGGCAGAACCTGTTCTATGTTATGGCCAGATTAATAACAAGGCAGGTTGAAAAAGACAGCTATGAAGCCAAGACGGATAAATCAATGCGCCAGGTCTATGAAATGACCGCAGGCAAGAGTGGTTACGCTGTTCCATCAAGCTATCAACCCAGCCCGCAGGCAGTGATTTTGGAAGGGTTTGCTGTGGGTGTTCAACAGCAGAAGGGCAAAGATAAGGTTACTCAGTATGTTACTATTGCTCGCGATGAACAGGGGAGGTATTTTGCCCTGCCGTCTTTGACCGAAGGCATCATCAGGCCGCGTAAAGTTATCAAGAATCAAGAATCAATTCATCTTGACCAAGTGGCAAAAACATTCCCGCGGTTCGGGAAGAATTTAGAGATTAGGCTAGCCGGCAAGGATTGCATTGCGGTAAAAATCGAAGGTAAAGAATTTATTTTCAGCACGGATGATAATTATCGCACTAAGGTGGCCGGTGTTGGAGAGCTATGGGCCGATACCTTCTGGGCCGAGTTACCGGTAAATCTTGGAGACAATCTGAAATTCGTCGCTAAGTCTCAACTGGTCGAAGGCCAGGATAAGATCACTGATGCGGCTGAATATCATCCGGCAGTTATCCATCAGGGGATCATGCAGGATCTGGTGCGCGACCAGCAGGGTCATGTGCAGTATGCTGATATTGATGCCAGCCACCAGAATGAATTTAATTCGGTGTTCGGCCGTAAGGATGACCGGCAATATCAGCCCAGAACTGAGTATGCCGCGGCTGCTCCGGATGCCATTGAGGCTTTGCGGAAAGTCACCGGCGCTGTGGTAATGGGAGATACCAGCATTATCACTTCCATGGTCGCGGCATTACAGGTCAAGGGGTTGACCGAAGAGATCATTGCTTTGGAAGGCAAAGTCTTACGCGTGTATGTATTCAAGATCATGCAGGATATTGAAAGCGCGGGATTGGATATTTTCGAACAGATTAAATTGTTTGACCGTACCTTGGCTGGAACAGTTAATCCCGGATTTAAGTTTGACCATCGGTTTGTGGATGTGTTGATCTTACCGGATATTCAGGCTTTGCCGAAAGAGATGCAGGAAGAACAGAAGAAGAATTTCGATAAAGCCCTGGAGAAGTATAACAGCGAAGAGATGCAGGAAAAATTTCGCAATGGCGAAGCAAAACGATCCAAGGAGATCCCAGAAGAACCTTTGCACGTTGCATCCAAGGAAAAAGTCGAAGAATATTTCCTTGGTCTCGGAATCAAAGTGGTCTGGTCAAAAGATTTGGTTTTAAACAAAGCAAAGTTCACATATAATCCGGATAAGCTTTGGGACAAGATTGAAGACCTGCGTTCGGATTTCGAGGAGAAAAAGGAAGAGAAAAATGCTACTGGTCAGCAAGACGGCGGAGATGAGAAGGGAAGAGCTAATTCAGCGTCAGAAGTTAATGATTGGGAAAATTTATTGAAAGAAATGATAGCGTCTTTTGAAGAAGACTACAGTAGATCGGTAGAGGTATCAATAAAAGTGGCAGAAGATATGGCAAAAAGTGGGTCCGATCCCGCTGGGATATATATGTCTTTAACCATGGGTGATCCTGCTTTCAGTTCAGTAATGTCTTCTTTTAAATCTATATTAGGTTTGACTCAGGAGTATATTTGCACTAAAAATAAGCTGGAAAGTATTTTATCAGCTACTGAATTTAAGACAGAAATTGAAGAATTTGAGAAGATGCTTGAAGAGGCAATTGGAGAAATCAAGGCCTTAAAATTACCCTCTCAATGGTGGAATATGAATATGAGCGATAAGGTGGCGAAAAATCTTACTACTTTAAGTAATGTTCTAAACAAAGGATTTGAGCGATTAAAAGCAAAATTAGATAAAAATAACTCACAAGAAACAAATAAGCAAGACGGCGGAGAAGAAAACCGCGAAATCGAATATGTTCTGGCTAAAAGAAAAGAAATGCTTGCTCTGGCGGAAGCTGAAGACATCGTATTTCTGGAAAATATTATTCTAGAACAAGACCGGAAATCCGATGCGGAAAAAGATTGGTATTTATTAGCCGAGGCCGTTGCCGCCAGAAACCTGATCGGCGACAGCGAGAATGAATATCTGCGCAACAAATACCAGTCTAATCTTTTCTGGCTGCCAGCGAATAAAGGGCGCCGCGATCTGCATCTTCACACTAGCCTTTCGGACGGCACAGAGAAGCTTGACAATTTTGTGCGACAGGCAGTTAAGTCAGTGATCAAGGTAATGGCAGTGACAGACCATAATTCCATTATCGGGGTAAAGCGGGCTGTTGAGTTGGGTAAGAAATACGGGATCGTGATCGTTCCTGGATGCGAATGCACCGCTTTCATGACGGTTGACCGGGAACAAAAGATTTTCATTACTGGACATATTCTTGCTTACGGTATTGATGTGGATAATTTGAAACTTAAAGCTTTGATCAGGGATGTGCAGATCAAGAGTCAACTAGCATGGTATGCGGATCTCACGCAGGCTTTTGAGATGCTTCAAGAAAACGAACGCTTGGAAGAAATCTTAAAACAAGGCGCCAAAAGCCTACCCGAGGATTCTATAGTTCAAAATATGCTGGCTAGTCTACTTGAGAATCCTACAGTTCAAAATATGCTGACTAAGGTTATCGGTGTTCAGAATAAAGAATCAGTGCGAATTTATCGAGATAACGGCCTTGAAAAAGAGGCACAGAAACTTGAAAGAACCGTTCAGGGTATAACCCTTGCGCAGATCGTTGAGTTTGAGCGGTTATTAAAGGATATCTTGCAAACTCGTCAGGCATATGAACTCAATGACAATGAAAAAGAGCTTCTGGAAAAGCTGTTTTGGCAGTGTTCTCAGCCTACACCCGGGCAACGGGATTTCAATTATATGCTTTTGAAAGCAGCATATGAGGACACTGTTCAGTCTAAGCCTGAGATCGAGGCTTGGGGATGGTTAAATCTGCGAGTTCCGGGAACCCCGATATTGAGTAGTGCTCATGAGGTAATTTCTGCCATACACGCGGCAGGAGGAATAGCGGTTTTGGCTCATCCTAAATGGTATCCGGAAGTAGTTTTCCCTGCAGGGAAATTCCAGGTGGATAACGACAAGCTTTGGTACAAAGAACTGACAATAGAGGGACTTTCTCCGGCGCAGACGGATAATTTCAGGTTAACGTGCCAGATCGTTGATGATATCTGCACTCAGGGCATCGACGGAATAGAGATTTACACCTATTGGTTGGAGTACGCTAAACAGCGGCCCTTCGAAGAGATTGTCGATCAACATAATCTTTTCCGCACCTGGGGTTCCGATGCGCATGGCCGTTTGGACCGCGTGAAAGAATCCCTTGGTTTGAACCAGGCGTTCTATATGCCTGATGCCGCTTTAAAGATATTCCATCAGGCGGTGGTTACTGCCGGTTGCGTTGGGACCGATATAGACGATACCATGCTCGATGAGGTATGTCATACTCTTAACGACAGCCCTTGCATGAGCCCGGTTCTGGGGCTCTTAGAACGAGGATTTACCGTGGCGGCGATCACGAACAACAAGACTGAAAGATTCCTGGAGAAGATTCTTCCGCACATATCGAGGGATCTGAGGAAGAATCTGTTGGTTTACAGTTTCGGAGGCAGGACCAAAGCGAGGTTTAGCGACGATGGGGAACCGGTATTCGATGAAGAATACCTGCAGGATAAGGTCATGGATGAAGAGACATTCACCGTCATTGAAAAAAGGATAAGCCCGATCATAAAGAAAGCTCAGTGGCGTGTTCATAACAGACATTCCCTGCGCAGGCATTATCCGAAATTCTATTCCGGTCCCGAAGAACGTTTTTCCCGCGATGTAAGCCTTATCGTCGACCGGGATGAATTCAGCAAGGCAATCTTAGGGCTGTTCATAAAATATTTACCATCCGCGCATTATAATAACGGTAATTCGGTCAGCCTTGATTTGCGTCAGGAAGTACTGCGTAGTATCGAACGCGTTACG
>JAPLLS010000129.1 GCA_026387435.1 Candidatus Omnitrophota bacterium | reverse complement strand
TTCTTGACGGTGTGCCTTTGCATGCTGGCAGAGTAGAGGCTGTCGCCTTTCTCTGAACCGGCATCTTTTTTTAAATGATAAGTTCGGCTTTCTACGGTAATGTCGATCTCGCCGTTTAAGATATAAATGAAGCGTTCTACTTTTTTCAGGGTTTCTTCCAGGTATTGGGTTTCTCCGGGCTTAAGGGAAACGAAAGTGGGAAGCATTTTCTTGGCCAGGGGAATAGTGGTGAGGATCTCTAAGAAGTCCAGGTAAACATCGGATTTGGCCTGGCCTTCCCGGAATTCCGCGGGTTCCGGTTTTTCGTCTTCCATAAAGGCGTAGAACTCGGATAATTTCAAGCCAAAAACTTCGGCCAACTTGCGGTGGCATTCCACGGTCCCGGTCATTTTGCCGGATTCGATCTTGCTGACTATGGCTTTATCTACATCCGATCTTCTGGCTAGTTCAGTAAGAGTCATATTTCCGCGAAGCAATTTTAACTTGGCTCCAATATCCATCTCCACTCCTTGCGTAAAACTAATAGGAATAATCGGTTGCAATAGCAGATAAAATATAGCATGAATTATTCTCAAAGTCAAGGAAAAGTTGAAGTAAAATCACTGGTAATAAATTAAAAAGAAAAAGATTTTTTTCTTTGAAAAGCCTTTAAATCTTGTAAATTGTTGATATTAAAAGCTTTAACATAGAGTAAATTTCGTTAAAAAAACTTCAACAAATAGTTGACAAGTTGACTTTTATATGTTATATTCTTCTTGGTAATGAAATGAATCGATAACGGCAAACTATTCGAAAGAATAGGACGCAAAGCTTCAGGCCTTCTGCTTTTAACAATGCAATGGCAGCTGAGCTCCCGAAATCATGAAAAAAAGAATAATCTTATTATGCTTGGTGCTGGTGGTGATCGTAAGTTTGGAAACCATAGCTGTGCTTTCCAAGCCGAAGGTTAAATTTGTTAGGGATGGTTCTTTTAGCGGGGCTGTTGTGAGTACGCTAAGACAAGAACCGTCCCTTTTTTTTGTTCAACCGGAAGCGGCTCCTATTTTGGATGACCAGGTTATAGCCGAAGAACCTCTTAAGTTAGAACTTATTGGAACGGCCATGGGAAATCGTAAAGATCCCAGCGCTTTTATCAAGGATTTAGATTCTGGTAAGCAAGGTATTTATAAGTTGGGAAGCATGATTCAGCGAGCTACAGTAATAAAAATTGCTATGGGCAAGGTTGTTCTGGATGTTCAAGGCAAGGAGCAGATCTTGACCATGAGCGAGAGGGGTAAAGCCTGGGCTCATTTGGATGAGGATCAGCCGTTTAGCCAGTGAATCCGGGAAGATCATTAAAGATCTGCGGCAGGTAAAAGTAAGCCCTTATTACGATTCTAAGAAAGTTGCCGGGATGAGAGTCGAAGGGGTGGCTCAGGATAGCATTCTCGCTTTAGCCGGTATTCAAAATCAAGACGTGGTGACCATGGTTAACTCTCAGAAGATCGACAGTTACCAAAAAGCTTTACAGGTTCTGGCCAAAGCCAGGGGGCAGGCGGAGCTTCAAGTCAGCGTTCTTAGGAACGGCCAACCGCAATTATTGAGCTATAAATTACAGTAAGAGAATGAGAAAAGGGGACAGTTTTCTTAGCGCGGCTTTTACTAGCTCGCCAGGTAGAAAACTGTCCCCTTTTTTGGGGGGCTCCCCGATTTTTCTCTTGACATTTTCGAGCCGTGTATTATAATTCAAGGTATGAATGAAAATCATTCACGACAGAAGTTAGTTTTTAAGCCGCGGTGGATACTTTCCGCTTTACTTCCGGTTATCAAAGAAAACCCGGTTGTTGTGTTGACCGGCGCGCGGCAGGTCGGCAAAAGCACCCTCCTGATGAACGATCCTGCTTTTTCTTCCTGGAAATATGTCAACCTGGACGATTATAATTTGCTTGCTCAAGCCGAAGCAGAACCGGCATCTTTGTGGAAAGATTCGGATAAAATCATTTTTGATGAAGTCCAGAAAGCGCCTAAGTTACTTTCGGCTATAAAACAAACCGTTGATAAAGACCGGGCCGCAAAAAAATTTATTCTCTCGGGCTCGGCGAATTTACTGCTGATGAGCAAAGTGGTGGAAAGCCTTGCCGGAAGGGCGGTTTATTTTCCGTTGTTTCCGATGGCTATCGGCGAAATGCAAAGCCATCCTCAACCCAGGATATTCGCGGATATCCTCAACGGGAATCTTCCCAAGCCGCGGGTTCTGCCGCAGACGCAGGAGCCGCCTTATCAAATTATGGCTAAAGGCTGTATGCCTGCGCTTCTTACTCAAAATAAAAATGAGTTGTATCTTCGATGGTGGGAAGGGTATATTGCTACTTATCTGGAACGGGATTTGCGCCAGCTGTCTCAAATAGAATCTTTACCTGAATTCCGCAGGCTTATGGAAGCGGTAGCTTTGCGTTCCGGCCAAATAATGAATCAAACTGAAATTTCCCGAGATACCGGGATAAGTCAGGCTACGGTATACCGGTATCTCAATCTTCTGGAAACAACTTGCCTTATGCAGAGGATCCCCGCTTACGCGCATAACCGCACCAAACGCCTGATAAAATCACCTAAGGTTTATTTTATCGATCCCGGCTTGACAAGTTTTCTTTGCGGGTATTTCAACGCGGAATCGCTGAAACAAGCGAAAGAAGCAGGGAATATTTTTGAATCGCTTGTTTTGCTGCACCTGAAAATCATGAGCGAACTGACGGTTCCGCAGGCAAAGATTTTCTACTGGAGGACGGTTTCCGGAAAAGAAGTCGATTTCGTGATCGAGCATGGGAAAGAAATTATAGCTATCGAAGTTAAACTGTCCGGCGAGGCGGAGTATAAACATATTCAGGGGCTGTCGGCTTTTCTGAAAGATTACCCCGGGGCCACAGCCGGAATCGTAATTTACACGGGAAACGAAATAAAATATCTGGGGGAAAAAATCATCGCTGTTCCCTGGCGGATGTTTACGGGGGAGGAAAAGTGAAGAACAAAAAAGCTTTTACGCTGATCGAACTGATGCTGGTGGTAATGATCATCGCCACTTTGGCGGCCCTGGTGGTCCCTAAGTTCACCGGCCGGGCCGAGCAGGCTAAAGCCGCCGCGGCCAAAGCCGATATCATGGCCAATATCCCTACGGCTCTGGATCTTTACGAACTGGATAACGGGTTCTATCCTTCGGCCGAGCAGGGATTGGATGCTTTGCGCAGCCAGCCGTCGACTTCTCCGCTTCCTCCCAAGTGGAACGGCCCGTATATCAAAAAGAAACCGCTTGACCCCTGGGGTAATGCTTATCATTACGCTTCCCCGGGCACGCATAACACCAATAGTTATGATCTGTATTCGTTCGGCAAAGACAACGCCGAAGGGGGCAAAGACGATATTACTAATTGGGAGGAGGATTGAAGACCGGGGTTATCTATTTGACTGATAATCTGATCAGGTTCGCGGATACCGGGGAGAACCAGAATAAGACCGAGGTCGCGGAAATCAATCTGTCTTCGCTTAAAAAAGAAGATATTCCTCACGCTATCCGGAATCTGCTTAAAACAAATAAGATCCAGCCGGAATATTTGATCCTGGGAGTCAGCCGCCCTAAAGTCAATATCCGTTATTTTTCTTTTCCTTCTCTTAACGACAACGAGATCAGTTCGATGATGGAATACGACCTGGCCAACAGGTTCGCTTATAAAGAAGACGAGCTGGTTTCCGGCCACGCCATAATTGCAAAGTCAGCGGACGGATTTTCCCGGGTGATGCTGGCGGTTGTGCCCCGTGATGAGATCCTGGCTGAATTCGCTTTGTTGAAACACGCCGGCCTGGTCCCGGATGAGGCGGCTTTAAGCACGGTATCTTTATTCAACCAGTTTACCAGCCGCAGAAAAGATATTAATAAATGCCTCCTGGTTTATCTGGATGA
>JAPLLS010000015.1 GCA_026387435.1 Candidatus Omnitrophota bacterium | reverse complement strand
TTTGATTTTCAAATTAATGTTTTTCAATATCGGAGTATGGCCGTAATTAAAATCGACGTCTTCAAAGACAACGCTGTCTTTAAAACCGGAGAGGATCTGGGGGGCATCGGCTTCTTTGACGCTGGGAGGAGTTTCCAGGACTTCGTGGATACGGTTGCTTCCGGCCAAAGCCTGCTGGATAATGGCATGAACCTGGGAAATCCTTTTAAAAGGCCTGACCATCGACAATAGCGCGGCCAGGGAAACCGCCATCACCCCGAAAGAGATCTTGCCGGAAATGACTTCCCTGCCCTTGATGACCAGGACGAATACTCCCGCAACTATTCCCATCAGTTCGGTGACCGGCCCTAACAAAAGCATTCGCTTGGTGGATTTCATGGACAACTTATAGCAGGTCTGGTTCACGTCATTGAATTTTTTGAGCTCCGCCTCTTCCATGTTAAAAGCCTTGACCACTCTTACCCCGATGATCGTTTCGTAAAGCAGGGAATTTATATCCGCCATTTTTTCCTGGCCCTTGCGGGCGATTTTTTTCAGGACCTTGCCTACGCTGATTATCGGAAAACTGATCAGCGGCACCAGGATCAGGGATATTAAAGCCAGTTTCGGGTCGATAAATAAGATCATCAAAGCGAAAACTACCACCAGAAGCGACTGGTAAATAAGATCCGTTGCCCCGGTAGAAAGAGCGTTGCCGATCGTCCCCACATCGTTGGTCACCCGCGACATCAGTTCCCCGCCGCGCATATTGCTGAAGTAATCCAGCGACAGGTCATGGAACTTGGAATATAGATTTGAGCGCACATCCCGGGCCACCAGCGCCGAGATATCGTTCATGAAATAACTCTGAAAAAACCCGAAAAAACCCTTTAAAACAAACAGCACTACCACACCGATCCCCATGTAATTCAAAAGGGTTAAAGGGGGTATGTTGTTCAAAGCACCGACCCAGCCGGACAAAAAAGCCGGCACTTTCGCGGGCAAAACCATTTTCTTTCCGGTAAGAATGATATCCGCTAAAGGCATGATCATACCCAGGGAGACTCCGTCAAAAATGGCCGAAAGGACCATGCAAACGCTGGAAAGCAAAAAAAGCCCCATGTGCGGCCGGACAAGTTTAAATAACTTCAAGTATTCTCGCAACTTCCGCTCCTTCTCTAACCAGTACAACCTACGCGGTTGTACTAGGTTTATTCGCAAGGATTTAGATAGAGTATTTTATCATAAGTGTTGACTTTTGTCGAGTGCTTTGGTATTATCGTTTTTATGCGAAAAATAAGGGTCGGAGTTATCGGCACAGGCTATCTGGGCCATTTGCACGCCAAATTATATAAGGAAATAGAAACCTGTTCTTTAGAGGCGATCTGTGATATTAATCCCAACCGCCTGGCGCAGGTATCCGCGGAACTATCCGTGCCTGGATTTCGCGATCACCAAGAACTTTTTTCCCGGGTGGACGCAGTCTCTATCGCCGTGCCCACCAAACTTCACTATAAGCTGGCAAAGGAATTCTTGAGTAGGAATATCCCGGCCCTGGTCGAGAAACCTTTTACCACCACCCTCAAAGAAGCGGATTCCCTGATCAAACTGGCCCGCGAGAAAGACCTGATCCTTCAGGTTGGCCATATCGAGCGGTTCAACAGCGCCTTCGCGGCCTGCCAGAAATATTTCAAAGACCCTTATTTCATCGAATGCCACCGCCTGAGCACTTTTCCCAACCGCTCGCTGGATATCGGAGTAGTCCTGGATCTGATGATCCACGATATCGATATCATCCTCGGGCTGGTAAATTCGCCCATAAAACGGATAGACGCCGTCGGGGTAAATGTGCTGACTCCCTTTGAAGACATCGCCAATGCCCGGATAAGTTTTATTAACGGCTGTGTGGCCAATCTTACCGCCAGCCGTGTTTCCGAAGAAGCAATGCGCAAGATCCGGATATTCCTCAAAAACGCCTATATCTCCCTGGATTACCGTAACCAGCAGGCTTTTATTTATAAAAAAGAAGCCGCCGGGATCAAGAAAGCAGCTCTGCCCATAGAAAAAGAACAACCCCTAAAAAAAGAGCTGGCTTCTTTTATCGACTGCGTCCGCGAGCACTCCGAGCCGCTGGTAAACGGCGAGACCGCCCGGGAAGCTCTGGCCGTAGCCTTAAAGATCCGCAACCTGATATGGAAAACCCCAAAAAAATCCTGATCGTCGCCGGAGAAGCTTCCGGTGACCTGCACGCCAGCCACCTGGTGGAAGAGATCAAAAAGATCCAGCCGCGCACCTCTTTTTTCGGGCTAGGCGGTCCGAAAATGAAAAACCAGGGAGTTACCCTGTCCTGCGACCTGACCAAATTCGCAGTGGTCGGCTTCTGGGAAGTCCTTAAAAACCTGTTCAAATTCAAAAAGATCTTTGGCGATATCCTTAAAAAAACGGATGAAGAAAAACCGGACCTGGCCATACTCGTGGACTATCCGGGCTTTAACTTGCGTTTAGCCGAAGAGCTTTACAAAAAAAACATCCCCGTAGTTTATTATATCAGCCCCCAGATCTGGGCCTGGGGACAAAAAAGGATACACCTGATCAAGAAAGTAGTAAAAAGAATGCTGGTATTTTTCAAATTCGAGGAAGAACTCTATAAAACTCACGGGGTCCCGGTAAACTTCGTGGGCAATCCCCTTTTAGATACCGTGAAGACTTCGATGCCCAAAGAAGAACTTTTGCGCCAAGCCGGACTTAAACCTGGGGTGTTAACGGTTTGCCTTTTGCCCGGATCAAGAGAAAAAGAAGTCAAAGCTCTGCTGCCAATAATGCTTAAATGCGCGAAGATAATCAAAGGTTACCTGGATGGAAGAGCCCAGTTCCTGGTTTTGCGCTCTTCTTCGGTAAAAGAAGAAATATTCACAAAAGCGGTGAATAACTATTCTTTACCGATAAAAATATTGACCGGCAAGACTTACGACGGCATCGCCGCCTCGGACTTTGCCCTGGTCTGCTCGGGAACCGCAACCCTGGAGACCGCCATCCTGGCTACACCGATGATCATCTTGTATAAAGTAAGTTTCCTCACCTGGCTTTTTATCCGGATGATGATCAAGATCCCTTATATCGGGCTGGTCAACGTGGTAAAAGGCAGGAAGATCGCGGAAGAATTCGTTCAGTTCGACGCCGATCCGGAAAAGATCTGCGATTATGTCATCCCCATCCTGCACGACAAAGAAAAACTCGCCCGCCTTAAGCTGGAACTATTTTCAATAAAACCGCTCCTCGGCCCTCCTGGCGCGAACCTCAGGGCCGCCAAAGATATTGTCGATCTGCTTAATAATTATTGATAAACAGGATGGATTTAGATCAGGGAAACGTAAGGCTGGCCTTCGACGAAGGGGTCGAGCGATTTTTCTATTTTAAGCCCGGCCGTGTTTCCTTTGAGGTTCAAAACCTCTCTTTTATCCGCGGGGTAGACAACTTCAACCTGGGGGAAAAATATATCGCCCTCATACTGAAGCCTGACTACCCCGATCCGGGAATCGCTTAAAACCACTAAAGTCCCTATGGGAAATACCCCCATTATCTTGAAGAAATCATCCACAAGTTCGGGGAAATGCAGCTTTTCTTTTTCTTTCAGCAATATCCCATAAACTACTAATGGGGGCATGCTCGTCTTATAGCTGCGCCGGGCGCTCAGTGCGTCGTAAATATCGCAGACTCCGATGATCGCCGAACCTAGATGGGGTTTGCGAGGATATGGCATTTTGGGATAACCCTGAAAACCGGATTTTAAATGGTGTTCGAAAGCGGCCAGGACAGGAAGCTGGCCCAAAGTGTCCACATACTTTAAAAGTATTTCCGCGCCGAAGACCGTGTGGCCCTTGACCGCCTCGAATTCCTCGTCGGTAAGCTTATCGGTCTTTTTTATTATTTTACGGGAAACATGGGTCTTGCCGATATCGTGAAAAAGGGCGGCAATGCCGATCTCCAGAACTTCTTCCCGGGGCAAGCCCAGCTTGGAAGCGAAAAATATGGAAAGCACGGAAACATTGAGGATGTGGGCAAAAGTAACCTGATCGTACCTTTTCAACACCGTCAATTTCAATAACTCCTGATGGCGGTTGGTCAAAGACTCGAATATATTCGAAACATTGAACTGCAGATCCAGGTAATCCACTTCCTTATTTTCCAGGACATTATCCAGGGTCTGGTTAAAATTTTCCAGAGAGCTTTCGTAGAGTTTTAAATCGTCGACCGCCCCCAACCCCACTCTTTCCTCGGCGCTTTTGATATGGCCGACATTGATATTTCTAATACCCAGGATCATCAAATGCTCCTGGGGCTCTTTTTTCAGCTCTTCCTTGGGAGTTACCAAAAACACCAGGAATTTCTGCAGTTCCTCCTTGAGCATAGGGCTGTAAAAATCCATCCTCTCGATACTCCGGGATTTCAAATAAATGATCATCGGCCGGGTCGCCTTGGACAAATCGAACATTACCTCTTTTTCGAAAGCCAGCTCTTCCCCGACGATCCCGAAGACCAGGTCAGGCTTTTCCTTGAAAGCGGCTTGAAAGCGCTCGAAAGCAATGTCGACGGACTTGCCGAATTTGACATGCTCGATCCCGTAAAGTTTAGCCGTCTGCAAAGCTTGAACCAGCCCGCGGAAAGAGTTCTCCGACGATCAACAAATTTTCCTCTAAAACGGCATTTTTTTTGCCCCAGGGATTGGGGATCAAAAACAACAATTCCATGGCTCTCTGATGATCCTGCTGTTGGGAAAAAACCGCCAAAGCTTCTTTTTTCATGAAATTTCCGCTGCCTTTTAAAACTTCAAAGACAAATTCACGGTTATACTTTCCGGTCGCGGCCATGGACCGAAGGATCTCGACCTTGACAATATCGTTGGAGAATGCGAATATCAACTCCATAACCGGCAGGCCCAGCGCGGGATCGACTTCTTTTAACGATTCCAGGACCTTGACCACGAAATCAATGTCGCTGCGCTTATCTTTAAGGCGCTCGCAGAATTCCGGAAACTTATTGGGAAAAAACCGGAAAAACGCCTTTAATATCCTGGCATTGACCTTATCTTCTTCAAATATCTTTTTAAAATAAACTTCAACTCCGAAAGAACTCACGTCCATAGTTTCAAAAAAAGCCTCGAAGCCCGCGGGGATCGATTCTTCCCAGATAAAAGCTTCAATAAAATTGTAGAAATTCTTGCTCAGCCGGTGGAATAATTCAATATTCAGGCTGGGAGTTTTTTTCTGAATTACTTCTCCCAGGCACTTTAAATATTCCATGTCCCTTTCTTGCGCGATCTTGTCCCATTCTTGGGACAGCTTATTCACTAAAAACTCCAGCTGCCGGATATTCTTTTCCTCGGAAAACAGGTTCAAAAGGATATAATGGTAATTCACAATCACCTGCTTATGGTCAAAAACAGCCCCTTCATCAGCAATAGTGCTCACCCCCACCGCTGATATCGCCCGGCGGTAGATCTCGGAGATGGAAGATTCGCCCGCAGACGAAGAAAACAACTCCTTAACCTTGCGGGAAACATTAGCCGGCATTTTCCGGCCTTCCTGGCCCGACAAATTCCTGGAAAGATTATCCGCTACTTTTTGATGCTCATCTTCACCTAAGAATTTGGAAAAAAACTGGAAACTTGAAACGTCAAAATTCGCATCCGTTACTATCTCATTCCAAAGAACCTGGGAATAATCATCAATGCCCAATTCAGGGACAAAAGCTTTAAGTTTTTTGATCTTTTCATCATCCATTATAACCGACTTATCCTTCAGGATGAACTTCAGGATCGCCCGGCTGGAACTGATGAATTTTTCATGGTCGGTTTTCTTAAGATGATCAAGGAACTTGTGCAGGTCTTGATTCAGCTCGTTATTCTCGAGCAGGTCGCGGACTTTGCACTTCTGGACCATATCCTCAAAACTCTTCGCGAATTCCCTAAATTTCTTCAGGTCTTCTGTGGCTACCGCGCCATGAAGCATAAATAGCCAGATATCCTTGACTTCTTCGCCTTCTCCCCGCAGCAACTGGGAATAATCCAGGTCAACTACGGTGAAATGGGGATTTTTTATGATCCCGGAAATGATCTCCGCTAAGCCTCCGGATTTTATTATGTCTCTAGGCGCGAGCGCGAGTTTATCCATCAGGACCACCAGCTCCTCTAAGGTTATACCGCGGCGGATTATCAGGCTTTGGATCTTGCGCTGGTGGAAAAGCGCTGCGAGTTCCCGGTGCAGGCTCATTTTGGAATAGACTACCCCTTCGATAGCCAGGGCATCGGCGGAAAAATTTATTTCGATAGGATGAAGGTAAACAAAAAGGGCCACTGTTTTTACCCGGAGATCGGCGACAGCCTTAAGGAATGACTTGTGGTCCTTGGCATAAAGCAGGATGAAATTCAGGCTGATCCTGAAACACTTTAAAAAATCCTCTAGGACTTCTTCTTTAGTAGCCATAATTTGTTTTATTTTACCGCTAAAGCCTGCGGGATTCAACCAGAATTATAGCGAACGCGCAAGTTTGATGCGCTCATCGATCGAGGGGTGGTCAAAAAAGAAGAATTTGATGAAAGGTTGGGGATTTCTATCGGC
The DNA here is from genome assembly GCA_026387435.1 of Candidatus Omnitrophota bacterium. Taxonomy (GTDB): domain Bacteria; phylum Omnitrophota; class Gorgyraeia; order Gygaellales; family Profunditerraquicolaceae; genus JAPLLS01. The sequence goes on along the minus strand of JAPLLS010000015.1, from coordinate 5,498 downwards.
GAGGTTCTGGTTGGCGAGTTTATCCATAGTGGAAATGAACGCGTCCTTGAGCCCGGTAGTCGAAAAGCGAAAGTACGTAGGAGTTGGTTTTATAAATGATGAAAAAACATAGTAGCGTAGAAAACGCTCCGGCCAGGACAAGCTTTAAGAGATGGCCGAGCTTCTGATGGGCGAACTCGTGGGCCAGGATCACTTCGATCTCATCCACGCTGTACTTATTTTTCAAGGTATCGCCGAGGATCACCCTGCGGGTGGAGCCGAAGCCCACTAAAGCGGCATTGGCTTTTTCGGTCTGGCGGCTTAGATCGATCTCAAAAACATCGAGGATCTTCAACTTCATTTTTTCGGAAAGACCGATTATCCTCTTACGGAGGTCTTCGTCGGAGAATTTTTTATACTTGAAAAACAGGGGAATGATTATTACCGGGGCCAGCTTAGCCAGGACTAAACTCAAGAATATCCAAACCAGGGAAACTATCCACCACCAGTTTTGGGGCTGGCTGCCAAGCAGGGCATAGAAAACCTCTAAAAGGACGATGCTGATGATATAAGAGATCGCCCCGGACTTCATCTGGTCAATAAACCAGTTTTTGATGCTCCGGCGGGTAAGCTGGAACTGGTGCTCCAGAATAAAACTCTGGTAGAAATTAAGCGGAAAACTGAGGATATAATAAGCGCCGAAAATTATAAGCAGGTACACCGGAAGAGCCAGGTAGCCGGGCGCAACCAACAGCGCAACGCCTTTGGCCAGGATCGCGGATACCCCACCCAACATCGAAACAGCCAAAAGCAGCAACACATAAACCAGCCCGATGATGCTTAAACTGTATTTGATCGTTGAATATCTGCGTGATTTTTCCGCGATCTTATCCTGCGGATTTTGCAAAGCGGGCATTATTCAGGCAGGACATTGATGAATGTCTTTATTCCGCCGCGTGCGGCTTTTTTGCGGGTGAAATATACTTTACCGTCGGCCACAGCGTACAGCGTGCCGCGCCCTCTTACATTCTTTCCGGCTTTGTAGCTGTCCACTCCACGGATCAGAATTTTTCCTACCTGGACATATTCGCCGCCGGCGACTTTAGTCTTTTTATCTTTCTTCGGTGTAGATTTTCCTCCAGCCATGTAAACCTCCTCAAATTTTTCAAAACATTTTAATAGAAGAAAAATTTGACCCCGAGCCGAGATACGGCGAGGGGGAGAAAATTTTTCTTTAATCTCAATACCGCGAGAAAAATTTGACCCCGAGCCGAGATACGACGAGGGGAAGAAAATTTTTCTTTAATCTCAATACCGCGAGAAAAATTTGACCCCGAGCCGAGATACGGCGAGGGGGAGAAAATTTTTCTTTGACTTATCGGTTTTTTCTTAAGGGTTAAATATAGCACATAAACCGCGATTAAGCAAGAGTAACTTCTTCATCCGGCATGGGAATGTAAGCGTCCAGCCCTTTCTGGGAAAGCGCGGCCCAGAGAGCCTGGCACTGCTCTTCTTCCCCGTGGACCAGGAAGATGCGTTTTAACGGCAGGCATTCGCCGACAAGTTCCAGCAGTTCGTCCTTATCGGCATGCGCGGAAAAAGCGTTGACAATCACCACTTCGGCGTTAAGCTCCTGCTCCACGCCGAATATCCGCACGAATTTCTCCCTTTCCACGATCCTTCTTCCCAAGGTGTCTTTAGCCATGTATCCCACCACCAGTATCGTGTTCCGGGAATCCTCAATGTTGTTGCGCAGATGATGCAGGACCCTTCCCGATTCGCACATCCCTGAGCCGGCGATGATCACCATCGGGCGTTTATCCACGTTCAAAGCCTTGGATTCTTTCTGGTCGCGCACAAACCGCAGGTTCAGGAACTCGAACGGGCTGTTGCCGTTATCCATCTCAGCCCTGGTCTGGGCATTCATGTAGTTATTGTGGTATTTGAACACTTCGGTGATCTCGGTGGCCAAAGGGCTGTCCACGTATATAGGTAAAGCCGGCAGCTGATTTTCCTTGACCAGCTGGCTTAAAAAATACAGGACCTCCTGCGTCCGCTCCAGGGTGAACGCCGGGATGATGATCTTTCCTTTTCTTTCGATGGTGCGCTTGATGGCATCGCGCAATTTATTTTTGGCTTCCTCGATCGGCGCGTGATCCCTTCCTCCGTAAGTGCTTTCCAGGATCAGGTAATCGAGATTCTTGGGCATATCCGGATCATTGAGCATCGGCAGGTTTTTCCTGCCCAGGTCCACCGCGTATCCTATCCGGGTGCTCTTGTCGCCTTCTTTGACTTCCAGTTCCACGATCGAAGAACCGAGGATATGTCCGGCGTCGTGCAAAGTGACGAAAACGTTCTTAGCCACTCCTACCCGCTGTCCGGAGGAAATATTCACGAACCTTCTCTTGGCGGCCTTGGAAGCTTCGAGCTTGGTGTAAAGCGGTTTTCTAAGCGGCAGCCCGAGCCGCTTGTTGATCTTGTTGACGTAACGGATATCTTCTTCCTGGATCTTTCCGGAATCCTCGAGCATGAGCTTGGTCAGATCGCGGGTAGCGTGAGTGCAGTATATTTTGCAGCGCAACCCTTTTTTAACCAGGCTGGGCATGTTCCCGCAATGGTCGATATGCGCGTGGGACAGGATCACCGCGTCAAGCTCGCGCGGGTTAAAGGAAAAATGAGAGTTCTTTTGGTAAGCCAGATCGCGCTTGCCCTGGAACAATCCGACATCAAGCAGGATCTGAGCCAGGTCGCTGATCACCAAATGGCTGGAGCCGGTTACCGTCCGCACGCCCCCCATGAACTTGATTTTTACGGCCATAGGATTTTCTTTTGGTTAGACCTTTTCAGGTGACGAAAAGGTTGCGGGATGAAAATCTTCCGTCGGTTGTCAAATTCACGCCCAGCCTTTTAAGCCCTACTTCGTCGCCGGGAGTGGGAATATGGGTCATATGCACTTCGCAGCCTCTTAAAGCGGTCAACTTCTTCATGGCCAGCTCGGCGGTGTGATTAGTGGTGGCGCTTATAGCCAAAGCGATCAAAGTCTCTTCAAGATCAAGGCTCTCGGAGTCGGTCTTGAGTATTTTTTCTTTAAGGGTAGTGATCTGCCTGATGATCTGCGGAGAAAGAAGGAAGATCTCATCGGGGATCTTAGCCAAAATCTTGATCGCGTTCAAGACCAGGCTGGAAGCCGCGTGCATAAGCGGGGAGTTCTTGCCGGTAATGATCCTGCCGTCGGAAAGCTCCATAGCCGCCCCGCAAAAAACCCCGTCGTGGCCTTTCTGGCCGTCCTCGGCCTCCTGCGCGGCCTGGCGGGCCTTCTCGACCACGCTGCGGTCGGTCCGTTTTACTTCCAGCTCCTCCATAAGCCGGGCTACCCGGTCCACGGTTTCTTTCTTTTCTATACCCAAAGCGTATTCGGTATTATAACGGAAAAATCTACGGATCAATTCCTGCTTGGCCGCGACGGAAACTATCCCGTCGTCAACGATCCCGAATCCGGCCCGGTTGACCCCCATATCGGTGGGCGAATTATACATCGGCTTGCCGGAGCTTCCATCGGAGATCCTGCTCAAGATAAGTTTAAGGATAGGAAAGCTATCCACGTCGCGGTTATAATTTATCGCGGTCTGGTTGTAAACGCTCAAATGGAACGGGTCGACTAAATTAAAATCCAGGATATCCGCGGTCGCGGCTTCGTAGGCGATATTTACCGGATGTTTTAAGGGCAGGTTCCAGATCGGGAAAGTCTCGAATTTAGCGTAGCCGGCATTAACCCCGCGCTTATGCTCCTGATACAGTTGGGACAGGCAGGTAGCGAGTTTTCCGCTGTTCGGCCCGGGAGCCGTAACCACCACTATCGGTTTTTCCGTGGGGACGTATTCATTCTTACCCAGCCCCTGGTCGCTGACCACGGTTTCGATATCCGCCGGATAGCCCTCGATAGGATAATGCAGAAAAACTTTGATCCCCCGGCGCTCAAGTTTATTCTTAAAGCTCACCGCCGTCGACTGGTTGGTGAACCGGGTAATAACCACTCCGCTGACATCCAGCCCCCACTTGCGCAGGTCGTCGATCAGCTTGAGGGTAGCCAGATCATAAGTGATCCCGAAATCCCCGCGCACCCGGCCGCTTTCGATGTCCCCGGCAAAAATACAGAGGATTATATCGACCTTGTCTTTTAATTCCTGAAGCAGCCTGATCTTGACATTAGGGTCATATCCGGGAAGGACCCGGCTGGCGTGGTAATCGAAACAAAGTTTTCCCCCGAATTCCAGGTAAAGCTTATTGCCGAATTTCGCCATCCTGTCCGTGATCGCGGCAGTCTGTTCTTTAAGGTATTTTTCGTTATCAAAACCCGTCTTTTCCGCCATGGGAGCACATCCTTTGTAGAATAATATTATTAAGCTATCTTCTCGAAAGCCTCAAGATCGAACGCCCCGCAGGCTAAAAAACCTTTTTTCCCCGCGACCAGGAACACGCTGAATCCCGGCCATTTCGCCTGGATGCCTTCGACAATGCCCTTTGAAGTTTGAAAAGCTTTGGTATAGATCTCCATATCGCTCCCTATTTTTTAAAAGGCTCCCGGCTTCCGGAGGCATAAATACAATTGGCCTTGCTGCAATCCGCGTCTTTGCCGAAGCAGTCGTTGATATGCTTGCCGAAAGTGCCTGCGGCTTGGGAGTCGGGCTCATGGACCGCCGGGCAGCGGACCCGTTTGTTCCGCAGATCGCAAAACATATACACGACCTCATAATTAGGCATTTAACTTTTTCCCTTTCGTCGTTTTGGTGATTTTAATTATTGCCAAGGCCTGATCTTACTTCCTGGGGCAGGCTTTGAGTCTTAAAATCTTTTCCTATGCAGGCCCAAACTGTCCGGGCGCAAACCAAAAGCTTTTGATCAATTCTTACTTCCTGAATGAAATGGATCGAAGAATTCCCGAGTTTTTCCACCGCGGCGCTCACCTGCAGGAGATCCCCGTATTGCGCCGGAAACTTGTAATCAACCTCCACGTGCACCACCACAAAAGCGATGCCTTTTTTAAACCAGTCCGCGGTGTTTACCCCGCGATCCAAACAAAACTCGGTCCTGGCCTCTTCCATGAATTTCAGGTAATTGGCGTAATAAACCACGCCGCCGGAATCGGTGTCGTGGTAAAAAACTTTCTTTTCAATGAAAAAATCGGCCATCTAAGAAAATATTAAAGGAATCTGGAGGTATCATTGGTGTAAGCCAGCACGGCTTCGCGGGAAACCAGGCCTCGGGAAAAAAGATTTTCCAGGGACTGGTCCAGAGTATGCATCCCGAAACGCGATCCGGTTTCCATGATCCCGCGGATCTCGGCGACGTTATCTTTACGGATCAAGTTAGCCACGGCGCTGTTGCTAACCAGGACTTCCGTAGCCACGACCCTTCCATCTCTGTCCTGCCGGGGCAAGAGAACCTGCGAAACCACTCCCCGCAAAGTTTCGGCCAGCTGCATTCTGACCTGGCGTTGCTGCAGCGAGGGAAAAACATCT
>JAPLLS010000103.1 GCA_026387435.1 Candidatus Omnitrophota bacterium | reverse complement strand
AAAAGAAAGTTTTTTTCATCTTACCTTCCTCCCTGATCTGCCTGAACATGCAGGAATAAAGCGATTCTCCGGTTAACCGAATAATTGATCTCCCTGAGCCCAATTCTGGGCTTCTACCTCGTCGATCACGATGTAAGTGCTGGTCTTCGGTTTTCTGGCAACCTTGAGCAGGGTCTCGGAAAATTCGCTGACGATCTGCTGTTTTTGTTCCTTGCTCAACTTCCCGATCAGTTTCAAGTTAACGAACGGCATGCTTCCTCCTTTATTGCAACTGGAACAGCCAGGTGGATAAATATCTCTCACCGGAATCCGGCAATATGACCACAATAACCTTGCCTTTATTTTCCGGCCTCTTAGCTACTTCCAGAGCAGCCCAAACCGCAGCGCCGCTGGAAATTCCTACGAGGATCCCTTCGAGTTTCGCTAAATTACGCGCCGTTATACCGGCGTCATCGTTTTTAACCCGGATTATTTCATCGATTATTTTCTGGTTCAACACCGCAGGAACAAATCCGGCGCCAATACCCTGGATTTTATGCGCTCCGGGTGCTCCGCCGGAGAGAACGGGAGAAGCATCCGGTTCTACCGCGATCACTTTGAAATCACGATTGCGTTTTTTGATCACTTCGGCGATCCCGGTGATCGTTCCGCCGGTCCCTACGCCGGCGACCAGGAAATCGACTTTTCCGTCTGTATCTTTCCATATTTCTTCTGCGGTAGTTTTACGGTGGATCTCCGGATTCGCTGGATTCGCGAATTGCTGAAGTAAAACAGCGTGAGGGGTAGCCGCCACAAGTTCTTCGGCTTTCTTTACCGCTCCCTTCATCCCTTCCGCACCCGGGGTAAGCACTATCTGAGCACCCAATATCGCCAGCAATTGGCGTCTTTCAATGCTCATAGTATCAGGCATAGTCAAGATCAGTTTATACCCTTTGGCCGCGGACACAAAAGCTAAAGCGATTCCAGTATTACCGCTAGTCGGCTCGATGATCACGGAATCCTTGCGCAGGACCCCTCTTTTCTCGGCGTCCTCGATCATTGCAACTCCTACCCGATCTTTTACGCTGGAAAGCGGGTTGAACGATTCCAACTTTGCCAACACCGTAGCCTCCAACCCTTCGGTAATACGATTCAAGCGGACTAACGGGGTATTTCCGACTGTTTTAGTTATATCGCTGTATATCCTGGACATCTCATTCTCCTTATAAGGTTAAATATCATAACAAAGCTCCTCACCATTATGGAAATTCTTTTCGATTATCTTTTCCAGGGTTATTTCCTTTAGAGTTTCGGAGATCTTATCCGAAAGTTCCCTCCAGACGCCCCGGGAAAGGCACCCCTGCGAACGTTTACAAATCCCAGGGTCTTTGGCGCATTCCACGATGCACACCGGCCCCTCCACCGCGGTAATGATCTCCTGCAGACTGATCGATCCGGGAGCTTTTACCAACACATATCCACCATGGGCCCCCCGGCTGGCCCGGATCAATTTTACTTTCCTTAAAGGAGTTATCAAATGTTCCAGATACTTCTCGGAAATCTCCTGCCGTTTAGCGACATCTTTCAAAGCCACCGGCCCTTTTCCGTAATTAAGAGCCAGGTCCAGCATTAAACGAACTCCGTAACGGCCTTTTGTGGATAGCTTCAACACTATTACCTCTTTGTTATAATCCCTACCTTCTTGGTATGAATTATAACATATGTTCTTGAGTTGTCAAGATTTTATTTCCAGGATATTATTTCTGTGATATCATACTACTCTAGTATGATATCACAGTTTTAGGGAATCACCGCGGGAATAATCAATGTAGCGTCCGACAGAATGAGCCAGCTCTTCCATGCAAAAAGCGCAGGCGCCAACGGGTTCGCTGATACAGCGTTTGCCTGGATAAATTTCGTAGAGTTTTTTGTATTTGAGGGGAGTAAAATTAGGCATGAGCACATTAGCTCCGGCCTTTAATCCCTTGATCCGGAAATCTTCTTCCAGGCTGCCTAAAGCGGTAGTTGCCGGAAGATGAGCGTTCTTAGTCACGATCCTGGTCAAAGCTAAAACTTTTAAAGTAAGCTCGACCTCTCCTTTTTTCTGGGAGGCCAGCCGGGTTTGGGGATGGGGAATAAACGGGCCGATGCCGATCATGTCAAAATTGTTTTCTTTGAAAAATAATATATCCTCAGCCAGAGTCTTTACAGTCTGCCCTTTAAGCCCGATCATATTCCCACAGCCAACCTGATAACCCAGCGCTCTTAGATCCCGCAAACAGCGCAGCCGGTTTTCAAAGCTCATCCCGCTATGCAGGGAACCATAAAGTTCTTTATTCGAAGTCTCGATCTTCAAAAGGTAGCGGTTTGCTCCGGCATCTTTCCAGATCTTATATTCTTCTTTGGTCCGTTCTCCCACTGAAAGAGTGATGGCGATCTCAAATTCAGCTTTGATCGCTTCAATGACACTCTTCAACCAGAGCGGATCCAGGCCGTCTTCTTCCCCGGATTGCAAAACCACGGTCTTGATCCCGCAGGAATTCAGCTTCTCCACGCAGGATAAGATTTCTTCTTTTCCCAGCCGGTATCTTTCCAGTTCCTGGTTATTTTTGTTCAGCCCGCAGTAAAAACAGCTGTTCCGGCAATGATTGGAAAACTCGACCAGCCCGCGCAGCAATATTCCTTCGCCCATAAATTGCTTGCGAGCCTGATCCGCGAACTCAAAGATCTCCTGCAGTTCACGCGGCTTATCGCGGCTTAATAAAAACTCCAAATCCGACGATTTAGGAAACTGTTCGGAAAATATTGCTGCTAATTTTTCTTTCATCATCTTAGAAAGATTTACTTTTCTTGCGATGGCACAGGAGGCTTGCTTTTTTGCTTTTGGATACAGATCATATCTTTACAGGCCGAAACCATTGAATCCAAAGAAGAAATAAACTTGGCATATCCGGAAACGGGTATCCTACAAGGTTTTACCAGCATTGTTTCAAGCACTGTAATTGTGTTCTTATTATAAGTGAAATATTTTCTCGAGAAAGTTATCAAATCATTAGTCAATTCAAAATTTTCGGGGATATGGACAATTTCAAAACCCGGAGGTATATCGTACGCAGCCCTGGTGAGCCAACTTTTGCCATTCCCCAAAAAATTAAACGGTAATTCACGTTCTTTTTTCTCCACAGGCAACCAGTTCAGGGCTTCAGGGCCAAGACCAAACATAATGATCTCGCCGGCAATACGCCCAAACGAGTTATCATTATAAACAGTATCGAAATTGACCGAACCATCTTTCTGTAAAACAACTTTACGCTCAATCAGCTTTATCCCAATCGGAGCAGTGAATGACGAGGTAATGTCAGCTTCTTTCTGTTGGTTATTTTTCAACTGCAGTTCATACCCGACTGCATCATCCCTGGCTAAAGCCTGGAATTCCTGGACCAGCGCTGAGCCGTCTTCACTAAGCTTGGCCCGGATGTCTTTCTTATCTACCGAAGCAGGCGCAAAAGGCAGCTGGCTAAGAAATGGCTTATCATTAAGAACAAAAATATACGCCCCGGAAAGCTGCGGCGGTATTTCATTAAGCTGATAGCCGAAGATCTGCGGATCAGCATAATAATACTTACCATCCAGCAGCAGCCCCAAGATAACATGATTAAAATAATTCCCCGGAAGCTTATCCGCCGGATTTCCTTTATCATAATCGCAGACAAGTACCGGATAAGAAGTGATCCCTACAGCTTTAAGCAGAACTCCGGCCAAAATAGTGTAATCTTGACAATTACCGAATTTCTGCTCAAAAATCACGCTGGCCTTACGGGGCTCAGAGAAATACCTGCTGTCAGTTATAGATACATAACGCAGCTGCGAGCAGATATACTGCAATATGGCATTAACTTTCTCTATTTCCGTGCGCTTACCCGCGATCAATCCTTGGGCGGCCAAAACCATTTTTGTTGTCGGCTTTGGATTTTTGTCAAATTTTTCCCGAAATAAACTCCCGACCTCATCCCAGCTATTGAAAGAAGAAAAAATCGCTTCTTCAGTGAGCTCCCCTTCCGGCGGACTATACTTCTCTTTAATATACCCGTCCACATAGTCCTGCTGCCAGAGATAAACCAGCTTTCCCCCCACAGAAGAGATCTTCGGCTTTATTGCGGTGTTGCGAGAAAGCATACGGAATTGCTTTTTTACGGGAACAGAAACCTCAGAACGGAAAAACTTAATTGGGCAATCATAACGCAAAGGAATAATTTGGTTAATTTTATTCAAACCAAGCTTCGAACTCCTTCTTAACCATACTTCAATAATACTCCCCGGGACTGCCTCAGGCAAAGTTAAAACCTTCTCTCGCGCATCGGAATAAAAATTACCCTCCACGACCTTATTGCGGTCCTGGATCATCGAAGGCCTAAGTACCCGCCCATCCCTGGTATGGGTAATCGCTTTCAATTCAGTGATCCTCTCCGAGTTTTTACTGTATTCAAACTTAAGTTCGCCTACACCTTTAGCTTTATCAGTTTGTATCCGGATTACTTGATGCCATTCCAGAAAACCTTCGGTTTCTGTAAACTCCATCTTGCTTTCTTGTAGAAGCATAACAACTGATTTGTCTTTGTTGCGCTGCTCCCACTCGCGTTCAGCCTGGGTATTCTGAGGAACATCTTTATAAGGAACTAACTTCTCTCCCGGCCATCCCAAGAAAATAGATAAGCATAAAGCCGCGGCAAAACTTGCAGCCGCTACACAGATCAATAGCCATAACCATTTAAGCTTATTTTTCTCCATCAGCCTTAGTCTCCTTAACCATGGACCGTTTCCTTTTATTTTTCGCGAGCTGCCTCTGGTAAGCGTCCAGTGCCGCGGGAAACGCTGAGAGCGTGCGCTTGATAACGCCCTGGACCACGGATACCGCCACCCCGTAATTGGTGATAGCCACGCCCGCTTCCCGGGCTTTTTCGATCCGGAAAAGCATTTCCCGGCGGGTAAGCATGCACCCCCCGCAATGGATCACCAGTTTGTATTCGCTTAAATTCTCCGGATAATCCCGGCCCGAGGAAACATCGATCTGAATATTCCCTCCTATATACTGGCGCAGCCAGCGGGGGATCTTCACCCGGCCGATATCGTCCTCAATGGCATGATGGCTGCAAGCTTCAGCGATCAAAACCTTATCCTTAGGTTTGAGACTTTCAATGACCGCCGCACCTTTGGCCGCCTCGATCAGATCGCCCTTGTAACGGGAAAATAGGATCGAAAAAGTGGTGCATTTCACGTTTATTGGAGTATCCGCCGTCATTTTTAAAACAACCTGGGAATCGCAGACCACGATATCCGGGGGATCTTTTAATTTCTTGAGTATTGACGCGTATTCCCTTTCCTTAACCACCATCACCGCGGCGTCATTATCCAGAGCGTCCCGGATCGCCTGGACCTGGGGCAGGATCAATCTTCCTTTAGGCGCCTGCAAATCTATAGGAACGATCAAAACCGCCAAACCGCCGGGAGACAAAAGGTCGCCGATCAACGGCGGCGGATTGAGGAATTCGTCCGGGCAAACATCAAGCACGTGTTTTTTTAAGGCGTTCAGGTATTTATCCCGGTTAGCCAGATCAATACTTGAACAGAGAACGGTTCGTTCGGTTTTAGCTCTGACCTTGGCCATAAATTCCGCATCCGGCTCTTGCAGATCGATTTTATTGACCACCGCGATCAAGGGAGTTTCTCTTTTCAAAGCCTCTTGCGCAACCTGGTCCTCGTATTCGTTCCAGTTCCCGGGCTCAGTCAAAAGCACGATCACATCCGAGCGGTCAAAGATCTTATGGGTTTTTTTCAGTCTCAATTCCGCCAGCAGGGATTTGTCATCCAACCCCGCAGTATCCAGAAACACCACCGGCCCCACGGGCAAAAGCTCCATCGGTTTTTCCACGACATCAGTGGTCGTTCCGGCAACCGGCGAAGTGATGGCCACGTCCTGTCCGGCAACCAGGTTGAGGAAACTGGATTTTCCAACATTGGTCCGGCCGAATATGCCGATGTGCAATCTTAATGATTTCGGGGTTTTTTTCATCTATTTGTTGGAATAACCTAAGGAAATAAGGTTGTAAGGGTCGAAAACTGTTTCCACCAGCTGCTTACCTAATTTCTCGGTTAAAAATTCGCGCAGGTTCTTCTTTCCCGAAGCGCTGAACTCTTTTAAAAGCTCATCGGCCTTGGCATAGCCGATATGCGGAAGAAGCGCGGTTACGATAGTCGGGCTTTGATCGAAATATTCCCGGCACTTTTCTTCGTTGGCTCCTATAACTTGCACCATTTTGGCAAAGATCAAGTTGACCTTGATCAGTAGATCCAAAGACTCTAAAAGGCTATGCCCTAAAAGCGGCATAAATTCATTGATCTGCAAACTTCCCCTCGAGCAGGCCTCGGTAATGATCAGATCATTGGCGATCACTTTCATCGCGGTCTGCTCCACCGCTTCCAGGATCACCGGATTGACTTTCCCGGGCATAATTGAAGACCCGGCCTGCAATTTAGGAAGCGAAATCTCCTGTAGCAGATTCAACAGCCGCAGATCGCGGGAGATCTTCAGCAAGTTGGCAGCATGGGCTTTGATGATCCCGGAAACCTCGACAAAACTGTCGTTATTGGCGGTCTGGTCCAGGACTGTTTCTCCCCGGGATAAACCCAGGCCGGTGACCTGGCGCAGAGTTTCAATAACCAGGAAGATGTAGCTGCGGGGAGCGCTTAAACCGGTGCCCACCGCGGTCCCGCCGATATTGACCAGCCGCATTCGTTCTTCGCATTTAAAAACCCGCCAGCGGTCCCGGGCGATCGCTTCACTGAAAGCGCTGAATTCCTGTCCTAAAGTTATAGGCACCGCCTCCTGCAGTTCCGTCCGGCCGATCTTGACGATCTTGGCGAATTCTTTTTCCTTTTTTTGGAAAGAACCCTGTAACTCGGCGATATTCTGGCTCAGTTCCCGGAATTTCAAGATCCCTGCTATTTTCAAAGCAGTAGGATAAGTGTCATTGGTGGACTGGTTTAAATTGACGTCCTCAATAGGATCAACCAGCCGGTAATCCCCGATCTTGCCTCCCAGGATCTCTATAGCCCGATTAGCCAGGACTTCATTGACATTCATATTCGTGGAAGTTCCCGCTCCTCCCTGCAAAGCATCAGTGGGAAACTGCTCCGCGAACTTGCCTTCGATAACTTCATCGCAAGCCTGAATTATCGCCCCGGATTTTTTGTCGTCCAGTAATTTCAATTCCTGATTAGCCTGACAACAGGCTTTTTTGACCAGGCAATAGGCTTTGATCAAAGAAAAATTAACTTTTTGTCCCGAGATATTAAAATTATCCAGCGCCCGCTGAGTATGGATCCCCCAGTAAGCGCCTTGCAAAACTTTTAATTCTCCCAGCGAATCTTTTTCTGTGCGGTATTCCATTATTTCTCCCTGGTTAAAAACAAAGGTCGCGCTCCCCGTTTTTGATCCGGCTGTGATATTCTTTAAAAGACTGGAGGATCACCGGAGAAAAATCTCCGGGCACTCTTTTTTCGATCTCGGCGATCTCCCGGGCGATCAATTCTTCCCCAATCTTACGGGTCTCGGCGCTGCCAAAATCCTCCAGCCATTCCTGGAAAGTAAGCACGGCGTTCAATTTGCACAAGCAGCCTTCTTTGCCGCTTTTAAGCATGGTCATGATATTATTCCCGGTCCTTCCGCAGCGGTAACCGGCGGTGCAAAACGAAGTAATATAACCCATAGACGCCAGATCCCGAATCACCGCGTCCAAGGAACGGCTGTCCCCTAAAATGAACTGCTGGATATTCTCTTCCTGGGCGTCCCCGCGTTCACTGTAAGCACCGATGCCAACCTTGGAAGAAGCGTCGCGCTGGGTACACATGGCGATCACTTCCCTCATCATCTGCGGGGTTTCCCGGCAGGTAACGATCATCCCGGCGTAAGGTATGGAAAGCCGCAATACCGCGACCAGCTTCTTGAAATCCTCGTCTTTTACCGCGTGATCGGTTTTCTTGATAAAAGGAGTATTGGCCGCCGGCTCCAGCCTGGGAAAAGAAACCGTGTGCGGGCCGATACCAAAATGTTTTTCCAAGTCGCGGGCATGAGCGAGCAATCCCATGACTTCAAAACGCCAGTCATACAAACCGAAAAGCGCTCCGATGGCCACGTCATCTATCCCGGCTTCCATGGCCCGGTGCAAACTGTAAAGCCTCCAAAGGTAATTGCCCTTTATCGTCGAATAAGGATGCACCTGGTTATAAGTTTCCAGATGATAAGTCTCCTGAAAAACCTGAAAAGTCCCGATACCCGCGGCTTTGATCTTTTTGTAATCGGCGATGCTCATCGGCGCGGCGTTGACATTGACCCGGCGGATAGCCCCGAAGCCGCGGCGGGTTTTGACTTTAACCTTGTATATCTCGCGCATTACTTCGCAGATATAATCCGCGCCCGAGGACGGATGCTCGCCAAAAACCACCACCAGCCTTTTATGGCCGAGTTTTCCGGCCAAAACTTCGGCTTCTTTACGGACTTCGGGGATACTCAATGTCCTGCGCTCGATGACCTGGTTCTCCCCGTTTGGATAGCCAGTGATTTCCGGATAATATCCCGGATCTCCCCGGGCTCAATATTCCGACGAGTCTTTAACAGCCGGGAAATCTCCGGTTCGTCGATAAAATTCTTGCCGTCCTTAAGGTACTTGGCGTTCTCTTCTTCTTTAATTACCTTATTTTTCCAGTTCTTGACCTCTTCCAAAGTATTTTGCATTTTTCCCTTCCTTCTTGTGACCTTGTGACGTGTGACCTGTGACCTTTTATACTTTAGCCAGCGTGGTCTTGACGGTCACGCTTTTGAACATCCCCAGCTTTCCGGTCAACGCGCCGATCTCATCGGTGGTCCCATCAACGATCAAAGTTATCACGTTGACCCCCCGCTTTTCGTAAGGGAACCCCATCCTGGCCACGATAATCTTGCCGAACTGAGTAAATATATCGTTCACTTTAGGCGCCGCCTCTTCTCTTTTTTTGATGATCACGACCACCGCTCCTAAATGTTTTTCCATATTTTATCCTTCCTTTAGCGAGTATGCTCCCTCGTGTAACCGTTCGCAAATTCCTCTAGGAATTTGCTCACACGCTCGGGATTTCTTCGCAGACGGCTTCGCCTATAGTTTACGTTCCGTAAACTATCTGCTCAGAAAAAAACCCTAGCCTGAGAAAACGAGACTAGGGTTTGATTGATCCTGCGCTAGCCCCTTGGCTTTAGAGTAAACTCCTTTTCCTCAGGTATGTTATTATTATAACATCCAAAACAGTTTTTACAACCTTTAAAAACCTCCCCACCCCAGGGGTGGAGCATGATCGCACCCCGTGAGGTTATCCCTCCGGGCTGCGGCCTGGCCGCTATTTCTTGACTTTTTGCAATTCTTCGTCAATCACTTGTTTATAGGCCTCGAACGCCATCGCTCCTTCGATTTTCCGCCCGTTAATAAAGAATGCCGGCGTTCCGCTGACCCCGTATTTCATTCCTTCATCCATATCCTTTTTAACTTCTTCTTTGACCGCGGGGTCATTAAAACAGCGGTTAAAATTATCTTTATCCAGGCCGACCGCTTTGGCGGACATTGATATCTCATTCTGGTCAAGCTTATCGTTCTTGCCGAATTCATCGAATAGCTCCCAGAATTTAGCCGATTTCCCGGCGCATCTTGCGGCTATGGCCGCGGACTGGGCCTGGATATGAAAAGGCAAAGGGAAATCGCGATAAGCGAACTTAACCTTACCGGTGGAGATATATTCTTTGTCTATTTTCGGAAAGGTTTCTCTATAGAACTTCTTGGAGAACGGACACTCAAAATCGCTGAACTCAACCATTAAAACCGGAGCAGAAGCATTTCCTTTAACCTGATTTGTACCAGCAGTGACTCCTTCGACTTTTTGCGAACCTAGATTAGGCGGAATTTGCCCCTTACCTCCACAGGGTTTACCTCCACCGCAAGGCTTGCCTCCGCAGGGCTTTGAGGGTTGATCCCCTCCTCCGCAAGGATGTTTTTGCTCGTCCATGGCCTCCCCTGGTCTATTAATTTGTATACCTCGGAGCATATTTTTTATTTCCGAAAGTTGCTTAACCGTCTCCCGGGAAAGCGTTAACTCTTCTTTTCTCAAATTATTATCGGTTATGACCACTTCCATCGCCAATCTCAGGCCGATAATGATACAAGCCCCGAAAACCACCAGTGAAACAACTGTCATGAGCCAAAATCGCTGTTGTGTTTTTTTCACTTATCCCCCTTTTTAAATAATTTTAAAGCTATTATACAGTAATTTTTCCGTTAATCAAGACAAAAATCGCTTAAACCTGCGGCGGATCCTTAAACCATGGCCCGCTCGTGGTAATGAGTATGCAGCAAATGATGCGATTTTTCCCCCAAAGGCGATCCTAAGAACTCCTTATACAACTCGGCCACCGCCGGATTCTGGTGTGATTTTCTTAAAGGTTTATTTTTGTCTTCCCGATAAATAGCTTCCATCCTTTTCTGGCGCACGGCCGTATCTGTGGGGATCGGCTGGCCTCCGCCTCCGATACAACCTCCGGGGCAAGTCATGATCTCGATAAAAGCGTAAGGCGATTTACCGGCCTGGACTTCTTCCAGCAATACCCGGGCATTACTTAAAGAATTAGCCACCGCCACTTTTACTTTCATTCCGTCGATATCGACCTCCGCGGTTTTGATCCCTTGCAATCCCCGGACAGCTTCGAAATCGATTTTCTCCAGGGTTTTTCCGGTCAAAACTTCATAGGCGGTGCGCAGAGCCGCTTCCATAACCCCTCCGGTGGCCCCGAAAATAACCGCAGCGCCCGTGGAAATTCCCAACGGCTCGTCAAAATTCTCATCTGAGAGATTAACAAAATCGATCCCCGCTTCTTTGATCATCCTGGCCGCTTCCCGGGTAGTCAGAACAAAATCCACGTCCGGGAAATGCTCGCTCTCTTTTAAACTCATCTTATCTTTCCAGAACTCGAACGCGCTGTCCATTTCCGGCCGCTTGGCCTCGAATTTCTTGGCAACGCAGGGCATGATCGAAACTACCGTTACATTGCGCGGGTCAAGGTTGAACTTCTGGGCATAATAAGTCTTAGCCACGGCTCCGAACATCTGCTGGGGAGACTTGCAGCTGGAGACGTGCGCGAGGGCTTTGGGATAAAAATGTTCCGCGAATTTGATCCATCCCGGCGAACAGGAAGTGATAAGCGGCAGCACCCCTTTATTTTTTATCCGGTCGATGAGCTCATGGCCTTCTTCCATGATCGTCAGATCCGCGCTGAATTGGGTATCGAAAACCCGGTCGAATCCCAGGCGGCGAAGGCTGGCCGCCATTTTTCCGGTCACCAGATTCCCCGGAGCCATTCCGAATTCTTCACCGATAGACGCGCGAACTGCCGGCGCGGTTTCCACCACCACGAATTTTTTGGGATCGGCTAAAGCTTTCCAGACCCCGGCGATCTCGTTATTTTCCACCAAAGCTCCGGTCGGACAGACCAGAAGGCACTGGCCGCAGTTGACGCAGACTACATTGCCCAGCCCCCTGTCCATGAAAGTCGTAACTTTACTAAGCTTGCCTCGTTTCGCGGTATCGATAGCGCTCACGGATTGGACTTTTTCGCAGACCGAAATACAGCGGCGGCAAAGTATGCATTTATTGGGGTCGCGCAGGATCGAAGGAGAGCTGGAATCTATTTCCATCTCGAGTTTTACTGTTTTCGGGAACCTCACTTCCCGGATCCCCATTTCATAAGCGATCCGGCGCAGTTCGCAGGTCTGGTTGCGGTCGCAGACAAAACAATCCTTGGGGTGGCCGGCCAACAGCAGCTCCAGATTCATTTTCCTGGCCTTCCTGACCCTTTCGGTATTGGTCATGATCTCCATGCCTTCAGTAACTTTAGTCACGCAGGAACGCATCAAAGTCTTGGCGTTTTTTACCTCCACGACACAGATCGAACAAGCCGCCTCCTCGCTGATTCCTTCCAGGTAACAGATAGTCGGGATGATAATGCCGGCGGCCTGGCAAGCCTTAAGGATACTTAAACCCTGCTCTACCTGGTAATCTTTTCCGTCGATCTTGATATTGACTTTTTTATCCGCCATGTTCTTCTCCAAGTTAATCGTTGGTTTTCACGTCGCAACGCAGGCAGCGCAGCGTTTCCTTAAGAACCTGGTCTCGGGAAAGCCCTAAAGACACTTCTTTAAAATTATTTTTTCGTGCCATCACGGAGAGTTTTTTCCCGGCCTGTTTTCCGCCGCCTGCCGGCTTCATCGGCACTTTATATTCGTAGACGAATTGTTTGAAAAGTCCGGGGAATCTCGTTTCTATTCCGGTCAGATTCCTATCAATGACCCGGGCCACGTTTTTCCCGTCAGCCATGGCTTCGACCGCCGTAGACGGCCCCATCACCAGGTCGCCGCCCGCGTAAATTTTGTCCAACGCCGTCTTTAAGCTGAACTTATTGATCTCAGCTGTCCCGTCTTTATTGACCACCACCCCGGCATCCCGCAGGAAATCCGAATCGACCCTCTCTCCGATGGCCACCATCACCGTATCGCAGGGTATCCGGTAAACCTCAGGGGTAGCCATGGGGCGCCTTCTTCCGGTGACATCGAATTCCCCGGGGACCATTTTAGTGACTTCTAAGTCCGTAACGTTTTGTTTCTGGTCGCCGATGATAGCCTTGGGAGCCGCGTAAAAAAATGGATCTCTTCTTTGTTTGCCGGCATATCCAGCTTGTCCCGGCGGTAAACAATGGTCACCTCGCTGCCCAGGCGCATTGCCGTGCGTGCGGCATCTACCGCGACATTACCGGCTCCGATGATCACCGTTTTCTTGCCCAAAGATACTTTGTCCCCGGCAGCTATTTTTTCCAAAAACTTCGTCCCCGACCAGACCCCTTTGAGCCCCTCTCCGGGTATGCCTAAAGACATGTTCTTGTAAGCGCCGGTAGCCACAAATACCGCGTCAAAACCGGCAGCTAATTTCTTCAGCCCATCGGTATCGATCTTGCGTTTACAAACGATCTTTACCCCAAGTCTTAAGATAAACCCGATCTCTTTTGCCAGCACTTCTTTAGGCAGGCGGTATTGAGGAATGCCGTACCTTAATATTCCGCCGGCTTCCGGAGCGGCTTCATAGACCGTGACACTATGCCCGAGCCGGGCCAGATAAAATGCCGCGGTTAGCCCCGCGGGGCCGGCTCCGATGATCGCGATCTTCTTGTTGGTCCGGGGGAGTTTCTCCCGGATGAATTTATTGATGATCGCGTTTTCCTTTTTAGCTTTATAGATATTATCCGCGATATAACGGTGCACTTCACCCTGGGATACCGGCTGGTCGATATCTTCCCTGCGGGCCCGAAGAAGCGGGAAAAGGGTTATCCTGGTAGATCGATTCAAAAGCCTGATTCAGATCATTGGCTTTCAAAAGCATGAGGAATCCCGGGATATTCATGTGCAGCGGGCAGCTATTCTCGCAAGGCGAGATAAAAAGTTCCGGGCATACTCCGGAACGGCATTTACCGGCCTGGATATGCTCATCGTATTCATCCTTGAAATATTTCAAAGTGGTCAGCACAGGGTTGGGCGCGGTCTGGCCCAGCTGGCAGAGCGCGGTGTCCTTGATGATCTCTCCCAGATCCTTTAATTTTGGGACATCTTCCAATGCAGCTTTGCCCTGGGTAATGTTCTTGAGGATCTTAAGCGACTGGAACAGTCCCTCCCGGCAGGGAGTGCATTTTCCGCAGGATTCGCTGGTGGTAAATTCGGTAAAATACCGGGCAACATCGACCATGCAGTTATCGTCGTCCATAACCACCATCCCGCCTGAGCCCATGATCGCCCCTAATTCGGCCAGCGACTCGTAATCTACGGGAGTATTGAACAATTCCACCGGGATACAGCCTCCGGAAGGGCCACCGGATTGCATGGCCTTGACTTTCTTATTGGTCCCGGTCCCGCCGCCGATATTGTAGACCAGAGTTTGCAAAGGAGCGCCTAAGGGAAGCTCTACCAAACCGGTATTTTTTACTTTACCCACCAAAGAAAACACTTTGGTCCCGGCGCTGGCCGGGGTCCCGGTCTGGGTAAACCAGGCTCCGCCTTTGGCGATGATCACCGGGATATTACACCAGGTTTCCACGTTATTGATATTCGTCGGTTTTCCCCAAAGCCCGCTCTGGGCCGGAAACGGCGGTCTGGGCCGCGGCCTTCCGGCCTTGCCCTCGATAGAAGCGATCAGCGCGGTTTCCTCTCCGCAGACAAAAGCTCCGGCGCCTTCCACCAGCTCAAGATCGAAATTAAAGCCCGTGCCGAAAATATTCTTCCCCAGAAATCCGTATTCCCGGGCTTCGGCAATGGCGTGTTTTAGCCTGGCCACCGCCAAGGGATATTCCGCCCGGATGTAAACCACTCCGGATTGAGCTGCCATGGCATAAGCGCCGATGGACATCCCTTCGATCAGCATATGCGGGCTGGACTCGATCTCGTTGCGGTTCATGTAAGCTCCCGGATCGCCTTCATCGGCGTTGCAAATTACGTATTTAACGTCACCGGGGACATTTTTCATCAATTCCCATTTTCTTCCCGTCGGGAATCCCGCGCCGCCCCTGCCTCTTAATTTAGAGATCTTGACTTCCTCGATGACCTGTTCCGGAGAAACCCCGCCTAATACTTTCTGTAAAGAGCTATACCCTCCTACGGCGATATATTCCTCGATGTCCTCGGGATTGATCAAGCCGCAATCGCGCAGCACGATCTTCTTCTGGTACTTGAAAAATTCAATCTCGTTCCACAGGGGGATCTGCGGGTAACCAGCGCCGAAATTAACAACCTCTCCGGTTAAATTATCCCAGGATTCGATCTTGCACAGAGCTTTCTTCTCTGGCAAAAACCCTTTGCCTAAAGCACTTACGATATCTTTGACTTCCCGCGGGCTGACTTTATTAAAGATCACCAACGGCTGGCCGGGGATATGAACATTCACCAGCGGCTCCTGGGAGCAGAAACCAAAACATCCGGTCTTGGTAAGATGCGCGTCGATTTTTTTCTTTTTTAACTCCCTGCTAAATGCTGCCATTACCAGGTCGGCGCCGTTTCCGATGCCGCAGGTGCCCATCCCCACCGCGATCCGCGTTTTACTCGGTAAGTATTTCTTTAATCCTTCAACTTTGACTTTCTGGAGGCTATCGTAGTTGGTGATCTTCATTTAAAGCTTCCTCCCCGCGGCTACCCGCTTGACGATCTCTTTTAATTTATTCTCGGTCATATGGCTGTAGATCTTACCGTCGATCTCCACCACCGGAGCCAGAGCGCACTGGCCGAAACAGGCGACCGTGCGCAGGGTAAATTTATTGTCGGCGGTGGTCAAAAACAGTTTTTCGCCTTCCTGGGATTCGTCTTCCTGCAAGTTCAGCATGGTTTTCAGGTATTCCAGCAGGTTTTTCGAACGGCGGGTATGGCAGGCGGTGCCCCGGCAGATAATTATCGAGTGTTTGCCCTGGGGTTTGAGGTTGAAAAAAGCGTAGAAAGTCACGACACTGTAGATCCGCGACAGGGGAATATCGGTTTTTTGGGAAACGTATTCAAGGACTTCAATTGGGAGGTACTTCTGGGGATTGAGATTCTGGATTTCTTCGAGAATGCCTAACAGCAATCCCGGCTTGTCCTGGAATTTGAGGATAACTTTGTCAAGTTCCTTTTCCCGAGGCAATTGAGACTGGGCGACGGACATATTCCCCCCTATCTTGAGCGTTAATAAAGTAAATTCGAATTAAAGGACTTCCGCCGGACTATTTTTTTTCGCTAAGATATTTCTCTATAGCCGCTGCTGATTTTCTTCCGGCGCCCATTGCCGTGATCACGGTCGCCGCGCCGGTAACCACATCCCCTCCGGCAAAAACTCCCGGTATGGAGGTCAAGCCGTCTTCGTCGGCTTCGATCTCGCCCCGTTTTTTGGTCTTCAAGCCCGGGGTAGTCCGGGAGATGATCGGATTGGGGGTATTGCCGATGGCCACGATAACTTCATCGACATCGATTATGAATTCCGAGCCTTTGACCGGCACAGGAGAGCGCCGTCCGGAAGCGTCGGGCTCGCCTAATTCCATTTTCTGGCACTCGACCTGTTTAACCACGCCTTTTTCATCGCCGATATACTTTAAAGGATTGGTCAGGAGCCTGAAATCTATGCCTTCTTCCCGGGCCCGGATGACTTCTTCTTCCCGGGCGGGCATTTCTTTTTCCGAACGGCGATAGATCAGATAAACATGTTTCGCTCCCAGCCTTAAAGCGGTGCGGGCGGAATCCATAGCCACATTTCCGCCGCCGATGACCGCGACATACTCGCCTCTTTTAACCGGAGTATCGTATTCCGGGAATTTATAAGCTTTCATCAGGTTGACCCGGGTCAAGAATTCATTGGCCGAATATACCCCGCTTAAGTTCTCTCCGGGAATACCCATAAAATTCGGCAGCCCCGCGCCGGCCCCCACGAATATGGCCTGGTAACCTTCTTTGAAAAGGTCTTCGATGGTCAAAGCCCTGCCAATGAGCGCGTTATTCACGAATTTAACCCCCAAGTCTTTAAGCAGATCGATTTCGTTTTCCACGATCGCTTTGGGCAAACGGAACTCGGGAATTCCGTAAACCAATACTCCGCCTAATTTGTGATACCCTTCAAAAACGACCGCGTCATATCCTTTTTTGGCTAATTCCGCGGCGCAGGTCAGCCCCGCCGGACCGGAACCGACTATAGCGACCTTGATATTTTTCCTGGTGCTTCTATCCGGGGTAACTGCTTTTTTATTTTTTCGGTTTTCCAGGTCATTGTCGGCTAAAAACCTTTCCAGCCTGCCGATAGAGATCGGCTCGCCCATTTTCTTCACGACACAGACCGCCTGGCACTGTTCTTCCTGGGGACAGACCCTTCCGGTGATACAGGGAAGAGAATCGGAATCATGGATCACATCGATCGCTTTCTGAAAATCTTTTTCCCGCAAAGCTTTAATGAACAAAGGAATATCTATGCGCACCGGGCAGCCTTCCACGCAGGGCTTTTTCACGCACTGCATGCAGCGGGAAGCTTCCTTAAGCGCTTCCTGTTCATTATATCCTAAGGGAACCTCGTTGAAATTCTTGATCCTTTCTTCTGCCGGCTGCTGGCGCATCGGAACTGTGATCTTCTCTACGGCCACGATCATCTCCTCAAAACTCCACACCGGGTGTGGGTAAAGTTATTTTTGACAGGTGCATTCTTCGTTTTTGTAAGTATCCAGTCGCTTCATCAACAAATCGAAATCTACCTGGTGCGCGTCGAAATCCGGGCCGTCCATGCAGGTAAAGCGGGTCTTACCCCCGACTTCCACCCGGCAAGCTCCGCACATGCCCATGCCGCAGACCATCAAAGAATTAAGGCTGACCACGGTCTTTATTCCCAAGGGCCGGGTCATTTCCGCCACCGCCCTCATCATTACCGCCGGGCCGATAGCGAAAACGATATTCACTTTCTCACCGCCTTGCGCTAATTCTTTGAACATATCGGTGACAAATCCTTTTTTGCCGTAGGAGCCGTCGTTAGTGGCGATGATCAAACGGTCCGAGACCGCCTTCATTTTATCCTCCCAGAAAATATGATCTTTGGAACGGTATCCGATGATCGAGGTGACTTTATTGCCTTTTTCTTTTAAAGCCCGGGCTAAAGGATAAATCGGAGCCACGCCTATCCCTCCGCCGATAACTACTGCATTTCCGTAATTTATTATTTCGGTGGGATTGCCCTGCGGCCCCAGAAGGTCCAGAAGACAATCGCCTTTATTCATCCCGGCCAGCAAGTGAGTTGTTTTACCCGCTTCCTGGAAGACCAGGGTGATCGTGCCAATTTTGGCGTCAAAATCCGCGATAGTCAGCGGCACGCGCTCTCCTTGTTCGCGGACCCGGACGATCACGAACTGCCCGGCTTTGGCTTTTTTAGCGATCAAGGGTGCCTCCATCAGCACATAATGCATTTTCGGGCCCAGGATATATTTGTCTAAAATTTTAAACATGAATTCCTCGCTTGATGATGGTTTATTTTTGGGCGATCGCGAACGTATCCCTGGCGATCTGCAATTCCTCGTTGGTAGGAATAACAAAAACCTTTACCGGAGAACCCTCTTTACTGATCAAACCTTCCTGGCCGGGAGGATTTCCGGAATTCGCCTGCTCGTCGAGCCAAATGCCCAATTGTTCCAATCCTTTTAAACTCTCCTGCCTGACCATGGCGTTATTCTCGCCGATCCCTCCGGTAAAAACAAGCGCGTCCGTGGGTCCCAGCGCCGCCAGGTAAGAACCGATATATTTTTTCAACCGGTAGCAGAAAATGTCGATGGCGATCTTAGCCCGCTCATCGCCGTTCTCCTGGGCAGCAATAAGGTTGCGCATATCATTACTGCTGCCTGAAATTCCCAGCAGCCCGCTTTTCTTGTTAAGCAGGTTGTTCAATTCCTCCCCGGAATAGCCCTTACCCATCAGGTGAAAAGTTATCGCCGGGTCTATATCGCCGCAACGGGTCCCCATGACCAGCCCCTCAAGCGGGGTCAATCCCATGCTGGTATCCACGGAAAATCCTTTTTCGATCGCGGTAATACTGCAGCCGTTGCCCAGGTGGCAGGTGATCACGTTGGCGTCGGGTTTATTCAGAAGGACCGCAGCTCTTTTGGCGACATATAAATGCGAAGTGCCGTGGAATCCGTATTTACGGATCTCATATTTTTTGTACATTTCATAAGGGATAGGATAAAGGTAGGCTTTGGGAGGAAGGCTGTGATGGAAAGCGGTGTCAAAAGAAGCTACCTGAACAGCGTGAGGCAGCGACTTCTGGCAGGCAAAGATCCCCATCAGATTGGGAGGATTATGCAAAGGGGCGAGGTCCGCGTATTTGCGGATCTTCTCCACAACCTGGGTGGTGATCGAAACCGAAGCGGTGAATTCTTCGCCGCCGTGCACCACCCGGTGGCCGACTCCGTCAATATCCTCGACCGATTTAACCGCTCCCTTGTCCCGGCTGGTCAGCATCGCCAGGATCAGATTGATCCCGGTCTCATGATCGGGGATTTTTTTCTTTAATTTAAGCTCGCCTTTTTCGCTTTTCTGGATAAAATTGGAATCTTCCTCGCCGATCTTTTCCAAAAGCCCCTTGGCAATGACTTTCTCTTCAGGCATTTCGAAAAGCTGGTATTTGATGGAAGAACTTCCGGAATTTATGACCAATATCTTCATGGTTATCCTGGTAAAAAAAGATACCCTATTTTAACACATCAAAGTTCTGCGTCAAGCTTTGGCTGCAAAGCCTTAAGACTGATACTGAGAAAGCTGCTTGATCCGCTTGAGCATGTTGGGATGAGTGCTGTAAAGCTCCATCATTTTATCCCCGAACCCGACCTTGATCTCTTTTTTGCGCAAAGCCTCCAATTCCGAAGGCTCGATCGTTCCGCTCCTGTCCCGGTCAAGCGCCTTAAGTTCTCTTATTTCCGAAAGCGCCCGGGAAGGATCGCTGGCAAAAAAAGCTTTCAGCCCTTCTACTTCTTTTATCGATTCTTTATCTGTCCGGGCCGCGCCGTAGACGAGTTTATACAAAGCCGAAGCCAGGCTCGACGGACTGTTGCCTAAAGCGATCGACCCTCTATCGGCAAAATACTCCCGGATCCGGGAGCCGTACAGGACAAGCAAATTGGTGATCAGATAAAAAATAAAAGCAGCCAGGCCGATAAGCATGCCGTTAGAGTTGCGCTCATCGCGCCGGTAGCCGCCAAAGGAAAAGCGCAGGTAGATAAAATACAAAACCATCGGGATGACTGACAAAAGGGATATGGTCACGACATCACGGCTTTTTAAATGCGAGAGCTCGTGGCCGAGCACTGCCTTTAATTCCTGGTCGTTTAAAAGATCCAGAAGCCCCTGAGTCACGCAGACCCGGCCGTCTTTGAGGCTTCTTCCGAAGGCGAAGGCATTGGGAAGTTCGATCTGAGAGATCGCGAACCTGGGCATGGGGATTTCCGCCCGGATAGCCAGGGATTCGACAATCTCAAAAAGACGGGGGTATTCTTTGCGGGTCACATATTTTACCCGCATGGTCATTTCCACCATCTTGGGGCCGATCAGGTACTGGACCAACATCACTCCAACCGCGCCTACAAAATAAAACATAAGATTATGGATCCCCAGAGAAACGCCGATCATCATTATGATCGCGTAAATGATCGCAAATAACATCGACACCAAAAGCATTAACCGCAATTGCAGGAAAAACATATCCCCTCCTTTTACGATAGCCCTATTGGACAAATACTTTAAATGTGAACTTATAAACCGGGTTCTGGGGATCGTCGGTAGTCACATAAACGAACTGCGAAGTTTCCCCCTTATAGCCTTTAGAGTTGAATTGCACGGTGATCGCAGTACTCTCACCCGGAGCCAGGACCCTCTTCTTGGCCTCGGAAGCGGTGCAGCCGCAGGAAGTAGTAATATCATTGATCTTAAGGATCCGGGATAAATTGTTCTTGATCTCAAACTCATGTTTGACGATCTGATTTTTCTTAATATTGCCGAAATCCCAGGTATTCGGGTCCAAAGCTTTTTTTTGCGCCTGAACGGCGGAGTCGGCATTTTGCGCCTGCGCGCTGGAGTTGGCATTCGAAGGAACCTGAGAAAAATAAGCGGTCAAAGGTAACAATACCGACACAACGATAATAAGTGCTTTCATCGCTAGGCCCTCCATACTAAATATATTCCCAGAAAAAAGAACAAAACTGCCATCAAAACCTTGGAAAGCAGAAAATGCTTTTTCAGGAACCTAGTAAAATCCTCGGAAGTAGTTCCCGCAAGCGCGCATATGAATATTATGCATAACGGCAGAATAAACATCAGGTTATACAGGACCAGGTACAAGAAAGCTTTAAGCTTAATGTTAGTCGACTTGAGCACGAAAGTTATCGTCGGTAAATACATTTGTCCGGTACAGACCGCTTCCAGAAGAGAAACTAAGAATCCGGTGACCAGCGCAGTTATGATCAAATTTCCGATGCTGCCCGGACGCGCCTGCGGCGTAGCTGATTTATCTTTACGATACTGGGACCCGATAACCTTATGGATCTGATTTTTTACGGCCTGCGGCAGCTGCAAACTCATCCCTTCAGACTTGCCGCTTTTTTTAAATTTATAAAAATCAATTACAGCCATTGCCCCGAATACCAAACTCAAAACACCGATAACCAGATTGAAAATCTTGCGCAATACCCAAAAACCTTTAAGGCTGAAGAAAAACGAAAGTATCCCCAACCCGATCAATAAGTAAGTCAGAAATACCGCAAAAATAAAAAAGAAGCCGATAACAACAAGGTCGGATTTTTTGTACCCCTGCAGCGCCAAAAAAGAAATGAAAAACACGATAACCGTAAAAGCGCAGGGATTTATCCCGTCAACAAGCCCCACGCTTATTATCGTAACCGGGGTAAAAGACAAGAAACTCTTAACCAGGTCCACGTTCGGATTCTGGCTTTTTTGAAAACTGCCCGTAGCCGGCTCATTCTTAATAAGGGCTTCCAGATTTTTAGCTATTTCTTTACTTCCGATTAACATTTTGCCGGCAAAATGCACGCAAGGAACCGAACCGTTATTAGCCAGGCCGTATTTTTGTTTTAAAGCCAGCAGCATTTTGTAGTTATCGACAGAACTGATGTCGCGGAAATTTATTGCCAGTTTATCTTTGTACTTGGCTTCGATTTGCGAAATTATTTTCTCTCGGACTTCATGGCAGGCATGACAGGTGGGCGCGAAGAAGTAATCCAACTCGGGCTTCTGGGGATTCGCGGTTTGAGCTAACGCAATACCGGAAAAACAAACGACGGCTAAAAAAGCCTTGATCAGTTTTTTTACCATTAAAAAGTGGAGAAGACAAATAATAGAGAATACGCCTATTTTTCGTAAGTCTTGATGATCTTCAGGATTTCTTTCTTGTCTTGGGCGCTTTTGAAGCGATCGACGATGAATTTATCCTTTACCAGGCGAGAGATATCCGCCAGGATCTTCAAATGCCCCCCGATATCGCTCTCAGGAGAAGCCAGGATAAAAAAAAGATAAGTCTTTTCTCCGTCTAACGCCCCGAAATCTATCCCCGTGCTGTGCCGGGCAAAAGCGATTATAAAATCGTCGACTTTGGCGGACTTCGCATGAGGAATAGCGACACCATTGCCGATGCCGGTTGAGCCCAATTTCTCTCTTTTCAAGATCGCGTTATAAAAATTCTTTTTATCTTTTAATTTCCCCGATTGAGAGATCAGATCGACCAGCTCAGCGACCACCTTGTTTTTCGACGTCCCCATTTCCTTTTGAGCGATCTTGGAAAGGGAATCGCCTTTCTGGACGATATACTCCCGGGTAGAGACCTTAACTGCGCTCTCAACTTCCTCTTTGGTCTCTTCGACAAATTTGCCCTCTTCGAGCTTCTGGGCATCGGGAGGCATGACTTTCTCGATTTCGGTACCGGCGGAGCCTGCCGGAGGCGCAGGGATCATGATCTCTTCGACCTCGGCGACCATAAACTGGGCATTGCGCTCTTTCTGCATGCCCACCAGGTCCTGAACATGAGCGACCGCGTCAAGCTTTCCGCGGCTGATGATCCTGACCCGTTCTTCCGGCACTCCGTTGTCCAGCATGTATTTCTTGACCGCGTCAGCCCTTTTACGGCCTAATTTGTCGTTATAGGCTTCGGTCCCGCGGGTATCGCAGTTTCCGGTGATCAAAATGTCGGCTTGAGGGTTCTTGTTCAAAGCTGCTACCGCATCCGAGAGTATGGGCATTGTGTCTTTGCGCAAAGCCGCTTTATCATAATCGAAGTAAATTTTTACGTTCTTGATGATTTTGCGGATCAATAACGACGGCCTTAATTCCGCGGGCTTGGCAACGGGTAGTTCGTCGGCATTATAATCGTAAATGATCTTATAGACATAAACGTACCCGCGGTTACCCCAGAGCTTAACTTGTCCGGGTTGCTCCGGCCACCACCAATATCCGCCGCGCGGATCCTTTACCGGGGCAGGCTTGGCATCGGTTGGCCACCATTCGAATTTTTTCTGTAACTCCTCTAACTGGGCTTTCTTACGCGCCTCTTTATCGGAAGCGCAACCAGCTAAACCCAGAATAATTACGCCAACTATCGATAAAAATAACCTATCCTTAAAAGTTTTTTTCATCTGCCACCTCTTTCTGGTTTTAAAAAATTTTTGGAATCCTTTCGAACAAGTTTTTAGGAGGGAAACT
>JAPLLS010000044.1 GCA_026387435.1 Candidatus Omnitrophota bacterium | reverse complement strand
TCATCCTCGATCACCACGTTGCAGACTTGAGGGATCTTATGATGGACGCCGTCCACGGTCACGAACCCGAACCCGTCGGAGCCGATAACCGTTCCGCAATGCACGATCACCCGGTCGCCTAAAGAGCAGTCTTCCCGGACGGAAACATTGGAATAGATCAGGCTGTCGATTCCGATCGAACTATTCCTGCCTATGTAGCAATTGGGGTAGATTATCGTATTATCCCCGACGCTGCATCCTTCTTCGATAACCGTAAAAGCCCCGATAGCCAGGTTTTTGCCCAGCTTGACCTTCTTGCCGATAACCGCGTTGGGGTGGATCCCTTTAAAATGCTCCTGCTTTCGAGGGTTGATAAAAGCTACAATTTTGGTAAAAGCCAGGGAAGGGTTATCTGTTTTTATTACCGGTACATCCTGCGCCGCGATATCCCGGCCGACGATAACCGCCGACGCTTTGGTCTTCTTCAAAAAAGGCAAATACTTAAGATTGGCTAAAAAAGTAATGTCGCCCTCGGAGGCCTCCTGAATGCCGGCAACTCCCGAAATAACTGTCTGGGGATCTCCTGCGATCTCGCCGCCAATAAGCTCGGCGATCTCTTTTAAAGTTTTAGCCATGAGAAGCGCTTATTTTTTTGAACCTTTGTTAACGATCGCCACGATCTTTTCGGTGATGTCCAAAGATTTATCCTGATAAACCAGTACCCGGTCATTGAAGACCATGGTGTAGCCTTCTTTTTCCGCGTACTGCTTGATCGCTTCGTTGATGTCTTTCAAAAGCTCCTTCATTCTCTCGTCCTGTTCTTTGCGCAGATCGCCCTGTTTTTGACGGTCGAATTCCTGGAGGTTCTTGATCTTGCTTTCAAGTTCGGTTTTCTTGGCTTCTTTGTCTTTATCGCTTAAAAGGTTGAGTTTATCCTGGAACCCTTTGACCTCGGCGACCAGCTTGTCTCTTTCGCTCTCGTAAGCGTTTTGTTTATCGCCTAAAACTTTATCATAGTCCTTGGTCTTGGTGTATTCGCTGAAGATCTTGGTCAGATCGACGTAAGCGAATTTATCGGCAGCATGAGCGGTCCCGATGGATAAACCCAAACCCAGAATCAATGCCCAGAAAAATATCCCCGTCTTCTTCATTTCTCCTCCTGTTTTTTGTTAACACCAAGGTCTTTTGAGTCTACCGCCACCGATAGCTTTTTTATAACCTTTTAGTCAACGGACTTTTTAGATTTATTTAAATTTATCTTTTAGGAAGGCTCATTTAGAAACCATGGCTCATGCTAAAGTGGAACCGTCCCCCGCCCCTTTTGCTCTCGCCTGTCTCTTTATTCAAAGGGATCCCGTAATCGAGCATGATCGGGCCGATAGGCGTCTTAAGCCGGAACCCTACCCCTGTCCCGGACTTGAATCCTCCTGATCCTATATCATTGGTCTTTGCCCAGACATTGCCTACGTCATAAAAAGCTGCCAGCCTTAAGAAACTTATCAAAGGGTAAGTGTATTCGAGGTTGCCGATGATCATAGAGTTGCCGCCCAGCGGGTCACCCGAAGAAGGATCGATTGGGCCGATCTTCCTTTCCCGATAACCTCTTACAGTGTAAGCGCCGCCGGCAAAAAATCTTTCATAGATCGGGATCTTCTGGGTATCCGAATAAGTATCGGCTACCGATACCCTGCCCGCCAGCTCCAGCACCGACTCCCTGAAAAGAGGGGTATAATGCTCAGCGCGGCCGGTATATTTCCAGAAATCCTTGTCTCCGCTTAAGGGCCCGCCGGCGATCATGACCGAATTGCTGAATACGTCTCCCCGCGAAGGAATGAATACGTTATCGCGGCTGTCATAAGTAAGCTCGTAATCTACGCTGCTGATCGTATTTGTCCCGTATTCATCCTGGAGTTCCGAAGAAGCGTCTTCGGTGATATTGGTAATCTTGATCTGGTCATAACGGTAAGTAAGACCCGTTTTCCAGTATTCGGAGATCTCTTTTCCTAAACGGATATCCCCTCCGGTCACTTTCTCGTCGTAGCCGTAGCCGACATCGCTATCCCGTTTATGGTTGCGACTGTAAAGGTCGAACCCGAAAGACACCGGATAATCCCAAAGCCAGGGCTCGGTATAACTCAATTCCAGGCCGTTGGACAAAGATCCTGCCGAAGCACGCAGCTTGAGGTCCTGTCCCGCGCCGGTAAAATAAGGCCAGTTCTTCCAGTCGAAGTTCTTTTGCTCGACCTCCACAAACCCCACCACCTGATCGACGCTGCTGTAGCCGCCGCCGAAACTGAACGCCCCTGTCTTTGCTTCTTTAACATCCACGACCAGGTCTTTAGCGGTCTGGGAACCCGTGTCCTCGGTGTCGTAGCTTATTTCCTCGAAATAACCCAGGTTCTGCAGTCTTTCTTTGCTGCGCCGCAATTTTTCACCGTCAAAACGGTCTCCGGGCTTGATCCTTAATTCCCGGCGGATAACCACATCCTTAGTCTTGACATTGCCCCTGATCTTGATCTTATCGACATAAACCACCTGGTTTTCAACAATATTCAAGACGATATCGATCCGGCCGGTATCGGAATTTAATGACGTTGTAGAATCAACCTGGGCCAGGATATACCCGCGGTCAAAATAAAGCCCCTGCACTTTGCTGATATCTTCTTTTAAGGCTTCGTGGCTGAAGATCTTGCCCGGAGTGCAGATCTTGATGCTGGAAATAATATCTGTTTCGGAAATATCTTTGTTACCGCGAATGGCAAGGCTGCCGACCAAGTATTTTTTGCCTTCTTCGACCTTAACAGTAACATATATATACCTGGCTAACGGGTCGCTCTTGGCCTCAAAACTCACCGCAACATCGATAAAACCGGCTTTGTGGTAAAAAGTCTTGATCCGCTCCATATCCTCGGTCAAAACTTCCTCTTTCAGGACTCCGGAATTAAAAAGCCAGGCTCTTTTAGTTTTGATTATCTTAAGGATCCGGGCATCGGAAAAATTAAGGTTGCCCTCTACGTAAATAGCCTTGATCGCCTGCCTTTTACCCTGGAGAATCTTAAACTCTACTTTGGCTTTATTGGCTACAGAGTCGACTTCAGGCTTATTCTCCACCTCGGCCTGGCTGTAACCTTTTTTCTCATACATCTTTTTGATCGCTTCCACGTCGTCGCTCAAAGCGGGATAGTCGAGGTACTGGCCTTCCTTGGTCTTAATGGCATCTTTTATCTTTTTAGTTTCGTCCTGGGAGATCTTTGTCCCGGACAAGGTGATCTTATCGATCAAAGGCCGCTCTTCAACCAAGATGACCACTTTCAAGCCGTCCTTATAAGGCTCGGTATTGATCTTAATGTCGCTGAAGTATCCTAAAATATAAAGGCGTTTAAGGTCATCGCTGATGATGTTGTCCTGATAAGGGTTGCCCTGGCGGGTCTTCATTTTGGAAAGTATAGTATTGGAGCTTATAGACTTATTGCCTTTTACCTCTATGGCGGTGACCATTTTAACCGCTGAATCTTTGGCTGGGTTAACTTCGCCAGTTTGAGTAGCTTCCTGGGCAAAAACGGGCAGACTTAACAACAAGATAAAAATAAACACCAGCAGTTTTTTATTCATATTTTTTGGGTTTAAGTTGGGTTAAATTTCATTCAGTATACCATACCCAGGACAAAAAGCAATTTATTTTTGGGCTTGTTCTTCCCGGATCAACTGGATAAAGGTTTCCGTAAGCCCGGCGTTGAACTGGCTGCCCTTATTTCTCTCAATTTCAGCCAGGGAATCTTCCCGCGAAAGTGCTTTTTTGTAGTCCCTTCCCGTAGTCAGGGCGTCATAAACGTCTGCCAAAGAAATTATTTGGCTGCCCAGGGGGATGGCGTTTCCGCCCAGTCCATGCGGGTAACCTTTTCCGTCCCAACGCTCGTGATGGTAAAGTATCCAGGGCAGGATCTCAGCCATTTCTTTGATGGGTTCAAGGATCTTCACCCCGATGATCTCATGCTTTTTGATAAAATCGAATTCTTCGTCATTGAGCTTGTCCTGTTTATGCAGGATACTGTCGGGGATGCCGATCTTGCCCAGGTCATGCAAAAGTCCGGCTTTACGCAGCTTCTCTTTTTCTTCTTTGTTCCAGCCCAGCTTATCGGCGAGTTTAAGCGCGTATCCGGTTACCCTCTGGGAATGGCCTTCGCTGTAAGGATCCCGGGCTTCCAGGGCATTGACCAGCGACAGGATCACCTGGAAGAACATTTCCTGGGATTTTGCCTGCTCACGGCTTAAGCTTTCGATCATCTCCAGAAGCTCGCGGTTTTTTTCTTCGATATCGGCGTCGATGCTCTGCAAAAACTCATGCTCCTCCTGTTTCAGGGCCGCGGAAGAATTTAAAACGCGCTCGAAATCCGGAGTATCGAAACAAACGACCTCTTCAGAGCTTTTTTTCATTTCCCGGGAAACCGCGAATAAAAGTTCCCGGGGAGAATATTCTTTTTTGACTTTGAGATACCCCACCTTTACCGGAACATTGAGATTATTTTCTTTAAACATCGCCTGGAGGGTGTTTCTAAAAGCCTGGGCCAGATTGCCGGCTTTCGGACAAGTATAAAAAACTCCGCCAACTATTTCTTCCGAAGAGTATGTAGCCCAGAAGCCTCCGGCGCTTTTGATCGCCGACTGGATCTTCTGCCAGACGCTGCGGATACTGTTCAAGGGCATGGTCTGAATTTCGTTTTTTAACGAATCCATATATATAAAGAACAGATGCAATTCTTTACCGGGATAAAATTTCCGGGCGGCAAGATCAAAGTGATAATAAAAATACCTCAGGGTATAAAAATTCCTCAAAGGATCGAGCACGACTTTATTCTTAATCGCCTCCAGCTGCAAAAGAGCCAGGACATATTTGTAAGTATTGCCAACGGCGAAGAAAACAGCCGAAAATATTACCAACTGAGCCAGGTTTATGACCCGGCCCTGAAGCCAAAGAGCCGCCGACGCCCAGAAAGATATTATAAAAAACAGAACAACAACAAAAAAACTGGCAAAAAACCCCATATATCTTAAGGAAAAGAGAATAAGCCCTAACCCCAAAACAAACAAAACGAATGTCAGCATCGGCGAGCCGACAAGGAATTTAGCGCTGATGATCTCGAAGAGGCCGTTGATATGCAGAAATCCTCCAGGTATTTTTCCTAAAGGGGTGGGCACGGTGTCATGTATGATCTCCGCCTGGGGATAAACCAGGACCAGGCTGTCTTTAAGAAAATCCCGGCCGTATTTCTTCTTCAGGCTTTCCAAATTGAAGTATAGATCATGGAAACTTATATTGGTAACCAGGTCGTTGTCTTCAGGAGTCGTGACGTAGTTGATCAGCATGTTTTCGACATTGATATTCATTAAACCGGCTTGCTGGATGTCTTTTTTAAAAACCGGGATGGACTGCGCCACCGTAGCCGCGGGCTTGTTAAGTAAGCTGGCCGCCAACTGCACGGCTAATGAGTAACGCAGCTCTTCACTGGGTTCGGAAGTGATCCGAATGCAAAGCCTGCGGTTTTTTGAATCAAGATCATTCTGATTACCGATGTAGCCGAGGCTGACATTATTTTGCCGGAATTCCGGCTGAGGAAGAACATAGGGTTGCCCGTTGGTCCCTGAACCGAGCATGAACGCCAGCACCACTTTGGAGCGGGAGACGTTTTTTAAAACCTCGGCCAGAGCAAGATCATCCTTGGGTTCGGAAGAAGAGGTCAAAACCAGGTCAAAACCAATAGTGTTCACCTTTTCTTCATCGAGCTTTTTTATCAAATCGGCGTAAACCGAGCGGGGAAAGGGAAAGCGGCCGGGGATCTTTTCTATCGAATCTATATCGATACCGACAGCGACGACTTTAAGCGGTTTAAAACCCCGCTTAAAAGCGGAAAGCAGGGTTTTGGTGCGATGGATATACTGCAAGGGCAGGTCGTTTAAACTTAAAGAAAATTTAGTGGGAGATAAAACCCCCAGGTAGGATATTATTAACGCGCAAAAACCGATAAACAGAAAATTAAAATTTTCCTGGTTTTTTTTCACTTTTCTTTCGCCAACTTCTTAACTAGAGTTACTCTGGATAGAACATACCGGATGAATTAAATGTTCCTTTATGCTCGTCTTTTGTAATACCTCTTAAAAAATATTCCGGCGGACCGAGCGGCTTAAATTTTTTATGGGGGTTCTTTTGCATAGTTGTTATCAACGGAACGGCAATAAATGCATGATCACTCTTATTTCCTGAACCGCCCCCCCCTGCATAAGTAAAAACTTCCCCTCCTGAATCAGCGACAATAACCGCGTTATCAGCCAAATTTTTATATTCCAAAGAGGTCGTGCCCGCGACCCCGCTGTTTATACCATAGGAAGGCTTAGTTGGATCCGCATTACAGGGGCACCTTAATTTAGGCATTCCGTAGGTATCAGCATAGGCCAAACCCCATTGCGGGCCTTCAACTATTAAATAAGCCAGCCTTCTTCCCCAGGCGCCTTTACCGGACATCACCTCAGCGTAAGCTTTCCGGATATACTTGTCGTTCAATTGGGATAAAGCCCCCGGAACAATGTCATGTTCCATAGTATAGAGCTCAACCGCTTTTTTGAGGGTCAGCAGATTGGTGTCGCAAACTTTTTGTTTGGAAGATTCGAGGACGTTTTGATAAACTGGAAGGCCGATGGTGGCCAGAATACCGACGATAACCACGGTAACGATGATCTCGACCAGAGTGAATGCCCTCTTCTTCATCTTCCCCTCCTTAAGTTTTTTAATCCCACCGGGCGATTTTACCTACCAGGGTTTATCTATACCTTGACTTACAGTATAGTTGCCGGAAGTAACTTTGCCGATCCGTCCGTTGAACAGAAAATTAAAATTTTCTTGGTTTTTTTCTCTTTTCTTTCGCAACTTCTCAACTAAGGATTATCTGCAGCGAACGCGCCGCATTCAATGAAACTTCCTTTCCGCTCATCTTTAGTAATGCCTCTTAAATAGTATTTCGGCGTACTGAACACCTGGTATTTTTTATGGCCTCGAGAGTGAATAATTTCTGAGCAGGGAAAATCTGAAGCGCCCGAATCCGGATTACTACTTGTTGAACCGCCTGATCCCGTATAACTAAAAACTTCCCCTCTTGAATCAGCGACAATAACCGTGTTATCATCCAAATTCTTATATCCCAAAGCGGTTAGGCCCGCGACCCCGCTGTTTATGCCATAGGAAATCCTGGTTAAGTAAGTATTCTTATCCGGGTTATCGGGGCACCTTAAAGAAGGCAGGCCGTAAAGTTCAGGCCCCGCCACGGCATATGCCAGGCTCCTTTGCGGCCCATTGACCAGGAAATAAGCCAGTTTTATCTTCCAGGCATCTTTACCGGACATCACCTCAACGTAAGCTTTCCGGATATACTTGTCGTTCAATTGAGATAAAGCCCCCGGGACAGTGTCATGCTCCATCGTATACATTTCAACTGCCTTTTGGAGAGTCAGCAAGTTGGTATCACAAACCCTTTCTTTGGAGGATTCGAGGACGTTTTGATAGGTAGGAAGGCCGATAGTGGCCAGAATTCCGACGATAACCACGGTAACGATGATCTCGACCAGAGTGAATGCCCTGTTCTTCATTGCTCCCTCCTTATAGGATGTCTTTATTTAATTAATCCATCCGGGCGATATTCTCGAACCTGGTGTATTCTTTGAGGAAAGTAAGCTTGAACGAACCAACCGGGCCGTTACGCTGTTTAGCGATGATTATCTCGGCGATGCCTTCGTTTTCGGGGGTGGGATTATAATACTCTTCCCGCAAGATGAGAACCACCAGGTCCGCGTCCTGCTCTATAGCTCCTGACTCCCTGAGGTCGGACAGCTGCGGCCGGTGGCCTTCGCGGTTTTCTACCGACCGTGAAAGCTGGCTGATCCCGATCACCGTCAAATTCAATTCCCTGGCCAGAGCTTTGAGCGACCGGGAAATATCCGAGATCTCCTGCTGCCGGCTTTCGGTAAAACCCGAACCCTGCATCAGCTGGAGATAGTCGACAATTATCAATTTAATATCGGCAGAAGCTTTGAGCCGGCGGGCTTTAGCCCGCAGTTCCATGACCGATATCCCGGCGGTGTCGTCTACAAATATGGGGGCTTCGGAAAGTTTGCCCGCGGCCGCGGTCAAATGCGGCCAGTCCGAAGCGGCCAGGTAGCCGGTGCGGACTTTATTGGCGTCGACCCGGGCGTGGGAACAAAGCATCCTCTGGACCAGCTGTTCCTTAGACATTTCCAGGCTGAATATGGCCAGGGGGATTTTAGCGATGACCCCGGCATGTTCGGCAATGCCTAAAACCAAAGCGCTTTTACCCATGGAAGGCCGGCCGGCGATGATGATCAGATCCGATTGCTGAAGGCCGGCGGTCTTCATGTCGAAATCCACGTAACCCGTAGGTATCCCGGTGACATGAGCCTTATTCTGGTAAAGCCGGTCGATAGTCTCGATGGAATCTTTGATTATTTCTTTAAGGGGGACGAATGTGCTGCTGGTGCGGTTTTCGCTTACTTCGAAGATCAGCTTCTCGGCTTCGTCGACAACTTCGCTGACGTTGCCTTCGCGCTGGTGGCAGGAATGGATTATTTTGGTGGCGTTGGTGATTAAAGTCCGCAGGATGCCTTTTTCTTTTACTATCCCGACATAATGGCTGATATTGGCAGCGCTTGGTACGGAATTGGCCAATTCGGTGAGGTAGCTTACCCCGCCGATCTCTTCCAGGATCCCCATCCTCTTCAACTCGTCGGTCATAGTTATCAGGTCGACGGCTTTGCTGTTATTGAACAGGGATAATATTACTTCGAATATCTTGCGGTGGGAATCCTTGTAAAAGGAATTCACGCGGATGGTCTCGATGGCCACGCCGATAGCGTTCTCATCTAAGAGCATCGAGCCCAAAACCGCCATTTCAGCTTCGAGGTTCTGCGGGGGAAGCAGGTCTTTTGCGATGGGTTCGGCCATGATCTTATTTTTTGACGATCCAGACTTTCACTTCTCCGGTCACTTCCGGATGTAGTTTCAAAGGAACCTGATAAATACCCAGGGCTTTGATCGGCTCTTCCAAAAGGATCGCTTTTTTATCCATCTCAATACCTTCGTCGCTCAAAGCTTTCTGGAC
Source organism: Candidatus Omnitrophota bacterium (assembly GCA_026387435.1). Taxonomy (GTDB): domain Bacteria; phylum Omnitrophota; class Gorgyraeia; order Gygaellales; family Profunditerraquicolaceae; genus JAPLLS01. Next base: position 175 of record JAPLLS010000044.1, on the reverse strand, counting down.
TTCCACAGCCGTGATATTGGCGTAAAGCTTGTCTTTTTCCTGGGTCAAGACCGCGATGGTCAAAGATAAAGCGCCGATCTTCGTTTTCAGCTCCTCGGCGGTTTTCTTGGATTTTTCTTCTTTCTGCAAACTGCGGGCTTTACCTTCCTGGAGATTTTTCATATTCCCGGCGGTA
>JAPLLS010000043.1 GCA_026387435.1 Candidatus Omnitrophota bacterium | reverse complement strand
TACTTGATTCTAATAGAGGTTGCGGAGAATTTGGTGGGTAGGTATTGCGGGGTTTCGTCTTACCGTAAAAGATAAAACGGAGAGGCAGGGATTCGAACCCTGGGACCTTGCGGTCACGCGCTCTCCAAGCGCGCGCGATCGACCACTCTGCCACCTCTCCAAAATCTATAGTTAATCTTTGTCTTTTTCGATCAGATTGAATTTCTTTTGCCGGCCAAAACGCTTGATCTCTATTTCTCTTCTCAAAGCGGAACTATGATCGGGGCATGATTCTTTATACACCAAGGCAACCGGCTTGCGCGATCGGGTATACCGGCATTTACTGGTATGATTGTGCTCATGGATCCGCCTGGCCACGTCCAGCGCTATCCCCGCATACAGCGTTTCATCACAACACTGGGCAATATACACGAACCACGGCTTGTTGTAGACGGTTTTTTTCATGATTTACAACCTTCCCTTCTTTGAGGTAAGTCACCAATTTGTAAGAATAATATTATACCAGAAATTTACCCTAAAGATAGAAGAATTATACCTCGAATTAGCTAAGAATTGGATCTGGGAGGAAAAAATCGGAAATAAAATCCGCTATTTATTGACCGTTTTTAGCTCAGCGGTCTTAAGAATATGGCTGAAAGTTTTGTTAAATCTTTCAAACTCCTCTTCCGTATATCTATTGTTTTGTATGACAATAAAACGGAAATGGCCTCTGATCCGGCAACAACGTTCTTAGCCCTAGCCAACAATTTCATGTCTTTAAGTTTTTCTCTTCTGGACAACAGATCATCCACAAAAGACTCGACGCTCGAAGAGTCGAGCTTGAGCTTCGAGCTATCCTGCACCGTAACTACTATCTCGGCCTTGATGTTTTTATCTTTTCTCTGCGGCTCATAAAAAACGACTTGGGCGTAACTTTTTTCCGCGCCCCTGGTTTCGCTGAAAAGCCAGCCTGATATATAATCCATGGCCATGTTGATCTCAATATCTTTGCTCGAATATCGCTCATACTTTACAACTTTTGAACAGCCGTAAGAACCGACCATAGAGATCACTCCTATCGCTAAAATAATTTGCGCTAAATTCTTCATCCTTTATCTCCTTAAAATTAATATTCCGGTAAAGCCTGGTCGCTATATACCGACCGAATTTGGGCTTTCATGGCCGCTTCTCCCTGAGCATAGTAGGCTGCCCAGGCGTCGTTATTAGCGTCACCCCTTGCGTCTTTTAATTCATTCCATACTGCAACTTGCTTTCCGAAACAATTGTATTCCTGGTCAATGGAATTGTCCGGAATGCTCAGGTCTGCTGCGGTAAGTTCCGAGTGTTGCGCTAATGTGTAATCGATCCATTCCTGGGAATTATAATCATAATCGGCGTGGGTGGCTTCGTGAGAGATCAAAGCGGCGATCGCTTGATTAGATGTGCCGGCCTGAAGGGACTGATTTACGTATATGGTATTATGCGCTGTCCCCCACCAGAAGGCCAAAGCATTTGCTGTGCCCGGGTATTTAGAAAAATCGTCAAAAATAATAGATATATTTTTATCAATGATCAAATTATAGGCTTCGTCATTTACCCCTTTCAACAATTCGAAAGCGATTGCCAGATTTGCGGCTATTCCGCTGTCTCTAGTAGCTAACCCCCCGCTGCCTCCGCCAGTACTACCGCCTCCGCTGCTTCCACCGCTACCGACATTAACCCCAACTCCCGGAACGCCCGGAATATTTCCGCCGCCGGTACTGCCGGGATTACTCCCTCCGGTTACGATAAGACCACCACCCCCATTCCCCCCCGGAGTTAAAGACCCAGGCTGGAGTTCGCCGCCGCCATTCATCACGATAACAATCCGGTTCGATAGCCCGTCCTGGGAGTCAATATCCGAACCGATCCTCTCGGCTATGACCAGAAAATCGTCATCAGTGACATTAATTACTCTGTATTCATAGTATTTCGGCTGTACTTTCAATTCCAGGATCTGGTTGATCTCCGAGGTATTATTCGCGGCGATAAAAGACTTGTTATCGATCTTACGGGTCTGCTCTGCCTGGCGTATGGCATTAAGGGTAAGTAAAGCATTCGTTTTGATCGTTTTGTCCACAGTATGCTTATAACCATAAAAAGAGAGCGTAGCTAAAATCCCGACGATCGCCATCGTTATCGCTATCTCAATTAAATTAAAACCGCTCTTTTTGTTCATATCAGTTAAGTTTGTTGAAGTTCTGGACGGCTTTCTGAGCATCCGGATCTTTAGGATTGATAGACAACACTTTTTCCCAGCTTTGCTTTGCCTTAGCGTAATCTTTGTTCTTAGCGTATAAGAAGCCCAGATTGTACAGGGCCGTGGTGTTGCCAGGTTCAAAGACGATCACTTTATTATATTCTTCCAAAGCCCGGCCATAATCCTGGATGCGCATAAATGCGTCAGCCAGGTTATTGTGCGCCTCAACGCTGCCGGGATCTTCTTTTATCGCCCGGCTCAATAACTCGATCGCCCTGCTGAAATCCTCTTTAAACGCGTAGAGAGCGGCCAGATTATTAAAAACCTTGGCATCCGCGAGATTACGCCGTATCAAAACATTATAATCGTCGATAGCCTGATCCTGCTGGCCGATTTTCTGGCTCAAGGCCGCGCGCAAATAAAGTATCTGGCTGTTGCCCCTGGAATAACGCAATAAAGAATCGCATAACTCTCTGGCTTTAAGATAATCTTTCTCTTTTATACACTCTTGTATCCAGGAAAGCGTGGATTTGTAGTCAAATTTTGCCGCAATAATATTGAAGTCCTTAAAAGTCTTGATATTTTCGCACAATGCTCTTTCTGCGGTGGACAAAGAAAAAAATAGCACAAAAATGATTGAACCTGACAAAACGACTTGCCGTCTCATTCGATCTCCTGAAGAATTATTCCAGCCGCTGTTACTATTTATTATATCCCGTCTTCCGGTATTCTACAAGTATTTTTGCCTGAGGTTCTCCATATAGCAAAATTCGAACCATCGCGCTCTTAGATGATGAGCGCAAAGGTTCGAATTGGTATCATTGGCGGAGGGGAAGAGATTCGAACTCTTGTGAGCTTGCGCCCAACCGCTTTTCGAGAGCGGCCCGTTATGACCACTTCGGTACCCCTCCACAGCCGGATCTAGATAGAAAATTTCTTGCTGAATAATTGTCCCAGGAAACTGCTGATCAGAATAACTACCGCCGCGATCAAAATATGCTCAATTATGGCTAAATAAGGGTTCTTCTTCACTCGGTTGGCGATGAAATAACTCAGCATCGACAACAGGATCACTCCCCAAATGATCGAGACAATCACCGCGGCGCGAATCGGCAAATAGATAATAAAAAGAGCAAAAGTCAAAGTGACCAGGAACCTGGTGGAGAAATTGGTTAAAGTCGAGATCCAGACTTCTTTGGTTTTCAGACTCTCGGATTCCTGGTAAATATGGATCCCCAGAGAATCCGCGATATTGTCCGCCACCGCGATGATAAATAGCCCGCCGATAAGTGGTTTTCAGATCGATCCCTTCCGAGCTTCCGTAAGGCAAAAGATAGATCTTCTTTCCTTTCAGCGCTTCGGCGAGCTTCATCTTGATCATGGTCGTGCCGCCGGAATTATTAACGGCCTCGACCATCTTTTCGATCCCCTTGGCCTGAGCGATACCTTCCGCCTCGATGGCTTTAGCGATCATTTTCTGCTGTTCATAATAAGCGTCGGCGCCGATCTTGGCCTTGGCGAATTCTCCGTCGATATCCGCGACCATTTTGTTGACTTCGCCCTGGGCCTGCTGCATTTTCTGCAAATATTCCTCTACGGTCGCCTTAGTCTCGGACTTGAAACGTTCGGCCATCTGATCGGCGATCTTCTTCTCTTCGATCGCGTTCTGATAAGCCGGGTTAAAGCGGTAATCCTTTGGCAGAACATTCTCCACGATCACGCCTAAAGGGTTAAGCATTTCGTTAAGGACATTTTTAGCGGCTTCGGATTTTTCCGTTCTTTTATCGGCCACATAGAAATCTTCGGTTTTTAAGGCGCCGAAAAGCTCGCGGGTAACGTTCCTGGTGATCGGCCGGACCAGTTTTTCCTCGAGCTCTGAATTAGACTTCGCAACATTCTGAAGTATCAGCGGAGTCATTATTGGGTCGATCCGGTAAGCAATGATTACATCCAGGGCAATGTCGTTTCCGTCGATGGTCTTGAAGATCAGATCATCCCGGCCCATACGCACCCCGCGCTCGGCGACAGTCATCTCCATATTCTGCAGTTTGGTATCGAAAGTGTGCCAGCCGTTAATGATCGGAGGAAAAAAATACGTGGCTCCCGGCTGATAGATATGAGGATCAATGCCCCGCTTGGCAAAAGGCGACCATTTAATGATCCTGATCCCCACTTCCGTGGGTTTGGTCTGATGAGCGAAAAACGGAAGAAGTATAAGTATGGCTATAATAACTGGAACCAGGTATAAACTTAACGCAGAAAGACGTTTCATGCTTTTACTCCTTTCCTGGCTCGACGCCAAAAAGTTTCATGGAATCCTGAAGGTTTAGGGGATTAATGCCGTACTGGCCGCTGGAAGGAAGCATGATCACATCCAGCCCGTTATAGACCTCGGCCATTTTAAGCCCGACCAGTTTATCCGAGCCTTTTTTCTGATAAGCGATATTCGTAAGTTCAGTTTTGCGGGCATCAGCCATATTCACCAAAAGATCGGCTTCGGCTATTTTAGTTCGGACGTACATATCTTTCTCGGCCTGTTTCTTAACCACATAAGCTTTGCCCTCTTCCAGTTTGACCTTAATGTTCGCTTCACCTTCCTGGCGGACCTTCTTCACCAGCGCTTCTTCCGCCGAAGCCTTGGCCTTGGACTGATTAGTAAAAACCATCTGGTCCTTAAGCTTCTTTTCCTCGATATTGCGCTGGATCTCCGGGCTGTAAAGGAAGTAACGCACCAGGACATGATCGATCTGGATGCCTTTAGGATTCATTTCATCGTTCAACAATTTCTTGGCGATCAATGACTTCTCGACGCGCAACGGGCTGTTATAGAATTCTTCGGTAGTCAGCTCGCCCAGGGCCTGTTTAAGTTTAGGTTCGACTTTAGGCATGATCCCGTTATCCTCATATAGTTTTCCCGGGTCGACGGTAGTAAAAACTTTGTACGGGTCAACGATATGGTAGAGAACGCTCACATCCACGGTAACAAAAAATCCGTCGGAGGTCTGGATGTGCGCGGCTTTTTCCCGGCGGGCGTCGCGGGACGCGGTATCCGGATAGCTGGTCAATTCAAAAACCTGGATATCCCGGGGGAACCGGTGCATTACCTGGAAACCGAAAGGAATGACGACGTGAAATCCGGTTTCATACACCTTGGGTTGGATACCGGGGTTAACTCCGATATTGACCTGCTTGATCCCGTATTGATTAGGCCTTATATAGACCAGAAAAGTCATCATAAAGATAAGCAGTACTATGAAAGGGATCAGCGGAAGAATAAAAGAAATAAATTTTTTGGCCTGAGCAGCCAGAAGCTTGAGGAACTCTTGAGGATCTTCCTGGTCATGCATACTCATAATTCATCCTCCCTGTTAATATTTTAACACCGTTTATCTAACCGCCTTAGATTATAGTAGTTAGGATATATAAATACTATAGCGTAATATTATTTACTGTCAATAAATTAACTTTTAGCTTTTTTTACCAGTCGATGGGAAAATAATCTTTCAAGAACTTGCCGCACCAGTGTTTGCCGGTAAGGATCCCATCGAAGAACGGATCGCAAACTCTGGCCGCGCCGTCGACTATATCCAAAGGAGGCTGGAAATCATGATGCTCCTGCTTATACGCGGCCAGGGCTGCCGGATCTTCGTCGGTAACCCAGCCGGTATCCACGGCGTTCATAAAAATTCCGTATTTGGCGAGGTCGCCGGCCGCGGTGTGAGTCAACATATTCAGCGCGGCTTTAGCCATGTTGGTATGGGGGTGGCGGTCGCTTTTTTGGAAACGCTGGAATTTCCCTTCCATGGCCGAGACGTTGACAATATGTTTTTGCCCGGTATTATCCCGCTTCATCAAAATGGTCAGCCGGTTGCACAAAACAAACGGAGCGATGGCGTTGACCAGCTGCAACTCCAGCATTTCCGCGGTAGGGATCTCGCCCAAACGCAGCCGCCAGCTGTTGGTTTTACGCAGGTCGACCTGCTGAAGGTCGGCATCCAGTTTTCCGACGGGAAAGACATCTTGCTTGCGGAGCGTATGGTCATACGAATAGGGTATCTGGGAAAGCTGGGCGGAGGCGCGCAAGCCGACGCCCGGAGCTTTGGCGTTCCAGGAAATCGGCAGAGTCAGGCCTTTGGCGTGATGAGACCGGGAAAATGATAAAAGCTTTTTTTTGCAATCTTCATAATGGCCGAGAAGCGATCGCGCGGCTTCCGGCAGGTCCTTGAAGTTCAAAGATTCATTGGCCATCAGATGGCCGTAAAATCCCGGCGGCCGGCGCACGGTCTGAGCCGCGTTATTGATCAGAATATCCAAGCGGTCATAGCTCTGTTCGATATAAGAACAAAAGATCTCCACGCTGGGAGTATGGCGGAGGTCCAGCCCGTAAATATGCAGCCGGTCAGCCCATTTCCGGTAATCCTTTTCTTTAGAATACCTAAGCGCTGAATCAATCGGAAACCTTGTAGTAGCAATGACTTTTGCTCCAGCCCTCAACATCATTAAGGTAGCCTGATAGCCGATCTTTAAACGCGACCCGGTGATCAAAGCTACCTGGCCGTCAAGCGCAGCGGTTTGGAACCTTTTTTTATAATTGAACTCGGCGCAGGCCGGGCACAGGGAATCATAGAAAAAATGCAGTCGTTTGTATTCGGCTTTACAGACGTAACAATTGCGGGGAGATTTTAATTCGCTAAAATGGAGATCAGAAGCAGCTTTCGCGTCAATTATCTGTTTGGGCGCGCTGAAAACCGCGGCCTCCCTCGCCTGCCGGATCCCGGTCCGGTCCCGGGCAGAGCGCTCCAGCTTAGCCACCCTTTGGCGTTTGGTATACTTTATGTCTTTCCGGCGTTTGCGGATCTCATCCCGGTCAGGATGAGCCAAATGGCCGGCGGCTTTCATCAGCGTGATCCGCTCTTTTTCGGATAAACGCATTAACTGTTCGCTGTCGCTGACCAAACTTTCGATCAGGACAATACTCTCCAATATTTTTTCTTTAGAATATTTTCGGGAGAACTTTTTTTCTGGCATCGATCAAGAATTAAAAAGGATCTTATCGCGGATATTTTATTTTATCTTATCTTTCATCTGATTGGCAAACGCCTGCATTTTCGGATTATTCATGATCGCCTGGAACCCGGGCTTTTTCATCAGCGTTGCCATATCACCTGATTTGAGAGCGGCAACCGCTTCAGGGTCTTCGAAAAGTTTTTGGAACTCCGGGTCAGAAGCCATCGATATTATCGCCTTCATCGCTTCCGGGTCATTCATGACCGCAGTCTGGGTGCTGGCGACCTTGGCCTGGAAAGCTTCGGGAGACCCAAAAGGCTGCTGTTGAACCTGGGCCGTCTCAGCCTGCACGGCAGGCCGTTCCACTGTACGGTGTTCGATCTGGCTGATCCGGGAAGCATCGATTGTGAACTCGCCCATGCTTGGCGAACGCAATGTATATTTGCCGTTCTGAAGAGAAACAACCTCCGCGCGCAGAAAACTACCGTCATCCAGGTAAATATCGCTTACCTCGGCGCTAAAAGCGCGGGCTCCGGTTATCGCCGAGCAAAACAAAACACAAATGATCATCCGTCTCATCGAATACCATCCTTTCGTCTTTTTAAACCTTCTCGAAATCGATCTGTCCTTTATAAGGATCCATGCCGGTCAAACGAACCCGGATCTTTTGGCCGACAACCAATCCTTTGGCCCCGCGCATAACCCGGCCTTCAGCCGGAGGAGTTATGATCCGCGCGTAAGTCCCCTTATCCGACGCCCCGGTAACTATCGCATCAAATATCTTACCTGTTTGGCCGCTCAATAACACTGCGGCCGCGGCTTTGCGCATGAAACGCTCGACTTTTTTGGCGGCTTGATCGCGATCTGAGCATCGGGCGGCAAATTCGCTCAATTCATCCCGGTTATACGGACAAGACTGCTTTACCAGGACCGCTTTCAAAAGCCTTTGAATGATCACATCGGCATAGCGCCGGTTAGGCGCCGTCCCGTGAGTATAATCCATAACCGCCAGGACGAAATGCCCCGGAGAAGTTTCTTGCGCCTCAAGCATCACATATTCTCCCGGCCCCAACAATTTGACGATGGTCAAAGAAAGGTCGGGAAAACTCTCCGGTTCGGCGATCTTTCTTTTACGCAAAAATTGCGCCAGGGACTTGGCGTCGGGCTGAAGCGGCAATGTCTCATGAAAAGAAGCGGCAACTTCCCTGATCCCGCCCCAATTCCGGGGAATAACCACAACCCGCTGGATCATCGGGACTCCGGCATTTTTGAGGAATCGCGACATGGCGACATTAGCCGCGACCATGAAATTCTCGATAATGGAGCGCGCGCGGTTCTTTTCCTGGATAATTAAATCTACGACTTTTTCTTCGCGGATGACCGGCTTAGCTTCAATGGTCTCGAATTCAAGGGCCCCCTGCTCAATGCGGAATTCGCTTAAGCGCTCGGCGGCAACATCCTGCAGCTCTAATTGCTCCTTTAGGCCCTGCACTTGGGCAACTGAGGCGGGAAGATCGATCTTACCTTCTAACCATCCGCCGATCTCTTCATAGACTAGTTTTGCTTTGTTGCGGATGATCGCCTGGTAGATCGCGCCCGGGCCGATATCTCCGTTGGGAAAAACGCCGAATTCAACGACTATAGCGAAATGATCGGCTTCAGGCAGTAGAGAAGAAAGGTTTGCCGACAGCCGCAGCGGCAAGAGAGGAAAAACATCGATGCCGGTATAGACCGAGGTCGCGTTCCCTTTGGCGTAAATGTCGGTAAAGGATCTGTCGGGAACAAACAGATCGACATCGGCAACGGCAACCTTGACGATGATCTCATCGTTAGCCCCGCGCTCGCAGTACTCTAATTGATCCAGATCCAAAGATTCCGCGTTATCGATCGACGACCAGAGGATGCCGCGCAGATCCCTGACCGTGGCTTGTGAATTATCCGGAAACTGCCTGGGAACAAGAGCTTCGATCTCATCGATCACCGGTTGTCCGGGGACAAAATCAAAGCCATACTTTTCTATCGCCGAACGGGCGATCTTATGCAGATCGATGTTGCGGTAATTATTCATAGTTAAAAAGCTCCTTAAGCTGGTACTGTTTTTTCGCGGCCCTGTTCAAGGCATTAAGGATCTTACGCTGGATGTTTGGGGTCAACCGCCGGCCCTTGACCGCCCGGCCAACCATCTTATGGGTGATCTGCTCGGTTGAATTGCTCACCAGGTCATTAGGCTTAAGCCCGAGCTCAACCATAAGCTTGGCGATCGGCTGCGGCCCCAGGTCATTTTCGATATTGTTATTCATGTGCCCACTTTCCAAGCCAATCTGGACAGTGTACCTTAAAATACGGATTTTAGGCAACAATACTTACCTGCTGCTCCTTGAATTCCACGGAATCTCCCGGCCGCAGCTTGCGGCGAATGCGGGTTTCGACTTGCCCGTTAACCTTGATCGAGCCCGCCAAAATGCTTTGCCGAGCCTCTGCGCCGCTGCTAACCAGCCCCAGAGCCTTAAGCATATTATCTAATTCGATAAACTCAGTTCTTAGTTTAAATTCCATTTAGTTATTATACTGCCTCTAAACAAAAACCCCAAGCTAAAAACTCTTGGGGCTTTAAGACGCTTCTTAATTTTTCAGCGCCTGCTACTTCTGCGCTTTTATCCGGGCAAGTTCCTTGATCGTTTCGTAAGTCTGGAATTCCGGGGCCAGGCTGTCGTAGACTCTGCTTTTCCCAAAAGAAAGTTTAGTCGCAAGATTTCCCATATACCCTCCGTAGAGAGGATAAATAAAATTTATGCCTAGCTGTGAAAAAGACGCGTCGAATGTTTTCAGAACCTGCGCCTGTTCTCGTGAATTGAGCTCCTGGCTGAAAGTAACGGTTTGAGAATCATTGTTCGACCAATCGATAAAAGAAAATACGGGAATATTCCCGTGAATACTCCTGACGTCACTTATTCTGCCCTGCCATTTCTCTTTATCCAACCCATTATTCCTGATCTCTTCTTTGGAAGGGGCAAAAGTCACGAAATCCAGCCCGCCGAAATTATTATCCGCTCCAAACTCTCCCTTACTCTGTCCCCAGGAGCCGACATAAATATATTTGCCTTTTGATTCTCCGTATTTATGGATCCCATCCACGATCTTTGCCGCGGCGGCAAGCGCTTCTTTTATGGCCGGATGGCCGGAATCCCCGGTAGCCCGGGCGATCAGCTTGGCCTGGGCGTACAACATATCGATCCAGACAGCGTCCGCTCCGCAATCGATCTGCTTTTTCGCCCAACTAAGCAGAAGTTCCCGAAAATCAGCATTGGTTATATCGGGAAAATAAGCCGAGGCTTTCCGGCGGTCATATTCAGCGCCGTTTTTACCGGGTTTCATCCCGGAAACTCTGGCCTGGAACTGTTCCTTGGTGACCGGTTTGCCCTTTCGGGTTAAATCCCATCTTTGCGGATCCAGGGCCATGGCCCAGGTTTCCTCGGCAGTATAAACTTTACCGGTCATAGGATTCAATTCAACCCGGCAAAGCTGTTGAGCCGGGATTGCCACGCAGAATATTATATCCGGCATCTCTTTTTTTATAGCCGCTATCCAACTTGCCAAAGACCGATAATAATGTCCGGTCTGCCTTACCCTTTCCACTGCCTGCCTGCGGGTTAAGCCTTTACTTTGGGTAAATTCAAATAACTCATCGGGAATATCTTCAGGAGATTCAACGATCGGTTCCCATTTCCAGAATCCCCGGAAGATCATGTCCGCGCGGGTTTCCCGGAGCAGCTTTATTGTAGCCGCCGGGCTCCTTTCTAAACTCACACCGTCAGTGATATTCTCATAGAGAACCGCGACCTTGACCTGGGACAGTTTTCCATCAGTTTCTGCCTGCGCCGGTCCAGGCAAACCCGCCGCAAAAAAAGAGATGATCAAAAAATCAATTAAAATTAAAAATTTTTTAATCATCTTCGGACTCATCAATTGTCACGCTTTCGGTGTACCGGATCGCGCAGTAGTTTTGCCGGTAGCTGTCTTGGTGGAAGACGAATAAGTCCCAGTCTTGCTGGACTTGTCCCATTTTTTTTCGGATGTCCGGCTGCCAATCCCCTTCTCGTTGTACCAGGTAGTATCTTTTTTCATATACCCTTGATTGCGCTCGGTTTTTTGCTCCCAGGTTCCGCTGGTCTTCTTTCCTTTATACGAAC
>JAPLLS010000098.1 GCA_026387435.1 Candidatus Omnitrophota bacterium | reverse complement strand
GCCGAACGCCTCCTCCAAAAACTTCGCTTTCTCCTCCCAGGTCTTAGAGGTATCCCGCATCTCCTGGGCCCGGATACGCCGGTGCAGTGAATCCGGATCCAAAACGATCGTAGTCAGATAACTCCGGGGCAATATTTCTATCCGGCTGTTATTCCTGATAGTCTTACCCGAAAGCTTATCAGGCAACTCTCTGCACATGATCCTGGACCTGAACAGGTCTTTTTCCGGCAGGCCTTTATCCCATTTTCTTTTCTCATAGATCTCTTTCCACATGCAGCATTTATTCTTGTATTCATCTTGAACCTTAGGGTACATCCCCCCCATTTTTCCGGTAACCGCCAGGATCCGGGCGATAAAATTACCCGATACTTCCGAATAATAAGAAAGCATGCAGTGCTCGAGCAACTTCCAGTAGGGGCCGGTTGCGTCGCAATATTGCGCGGTAAACCTGACATTATCCAGGACCGCGACTATCTCTTTATTCTTGAAATAATCTTTCAGGTATCTGGAAATGGTCTTTCCCAGTTCAGCGTCCCCGCCTATTGCCGAAACGGCGAACAGCGTCCGGCTGCCTAAAATTTTGCGCAGCTCAACCGCCATATCCAGAAATAACGAGTCCGTGCAGGGAGATTTAATGCAGCGTTCGGGGTGAGTGGCTCTATTTTTCTCTGTGATCGGCCTGGGAAAACGGGCAAAAACATCTCCGCCCATATCCAGGACCAGACAAAACACCTCTTCGATCTTATCGCTGTTCCAGGCTAAAAAGTCCTTTGCCAGGTCGCGGCCGCTGACTGAAGCGTCGACCATGACCATATCGATTCCGGCGTTCTCTAAGACCTTATACACCTGCCCTTCGGAAAGTTCTATCGGATTATGGCCGGGAACATCTATACGAAGTCCCTGACCGATACTGTAAAAATGCTCGGCGCCTTCTCTGCAAACCAGCTCGCTGCCGTTATAACTCAAGCTTCCCATGGGCAGGGGGCCTGGCCACGGCTGTTCCAAAGCCCGCTTGAGATTAGGCACTACCAGGCAAACCTGCACGTCAGGCAAAAGCTGCCTGACTACCACCGCGTGATGGATGGCCCCCAGGCTGTCCCCTCCGCCGCCCGCCGCGATGATGTAAAAATGTTTTATTTTACTGGTATCCAGGTCTTGAGGCCAGAGGGCGTTCTTAAAAAAGAAATCCTGTTGCTTTTCGACCTGCCCGCCGTCTTGAAGATCATTGTCGCGACTGGGGTTTTGATACCTTTTTTCCAGTTCTCCGGCAATCGCCTCCAACCAAAACGCCGTCGCTTGCAGCCCTGAGCCGCCCTTGATGGCCTGGGGATCAACTGAATCCTGATCTTTATTTACTCCGATACAAATAATATTCCGGTATTTAAGCAACTGATCGGCGCCTCCCGGCGTTACCTGGTCGGCGATAAAAGCTATTTCTTCAGGATTATACCCTTCACCTTCAATAAGGTCCTTGAAAGCCAGCCATTTAACCACCCGCTGTTTCCACAAAGTCAAAGTCACCGGGTTAAAAGTATCGATAAACAAACCTGCCAAGCTCTTTTGATCCATTCCCTCTTCCTTAAGGGCTTTGGCGAACAAGCGGAAAAATTCGGGCCTTAAATCATCTTTTCGGTTGGCGGCGTAAGCAGCGCCAGGCACTCCGCGGATACCGAAGTTGATTGCCGTTTCGCCTTCGCCGAATACATTTATCCTGTTGCTATAGGCAATATGCAGCCCTTTCTTTGCCTGGCGTTTTCCCCGTTTTATCTCGCCGGAAGGAACAATATATATCCTTCGATAAAAATCCGGGAACATTTTTTTAGTTTCTTCCTTTTCAAGCAATGCGCTCCATTCTTCTTTTAACTTATCCAGCGCAGCCCGGACACAAACACATTCTTCCCGGTTAAAATAATAGCCAGTATCAATAAGGTCAGGCAAAATAGCTTCCCCTTGGTCATTAAAAGTTATTTTTCTTATCCCGCGGTTCGCATATAAAGTCAGGTTCTTGCGTAACGCGCCGGGTATCTTTTTGATAACATAGTCATAGACGTATTTAAAACTTTGAGAAGTGACGAAAACCACAGGAAAATCGTGCTTGAGTATTTCTAAAAGCGGCTCCAAAGTAATTCGAGGAATAACCTTCTGGGAAATAGTCAATGTCCCGTTTATATCTATGGCCAGGACTCTAATACCCGAAAGCAGATCGTTTAGTTTCTGCCTGGCTTGCTTAACAGCTTCATCTTCTCCGCCATCTTTCTGTCTCCAGCCGTATTTTAAATTTTTATTGTAGATACTTACCCTTCCGTCTCTTTTGGGATTAAGGACGAAAAAGTTATCGAGATTTTCTCCGGGCAGGGCCAGCTCTGTGGTTTTAAAAATATCTTTCTCGAACTCGGCACAAACTCTCTGCGTGTAACTTACCCCGGCCGCGGCATTATTGCCGGTAATGCCGGAAAAAACCCTGCTTCTATTTAGGGCGGTTTTTCTCAGGAGATAATACAGTACGATATCCCGGGCTACGTGTTGCTCGCATAAACATTTACCGGAAATGTCAAGCTTGTCCTGGTAAATTTTACAGTCGTTGGCCCTTAAATCGTAAATTGCGCATTTGGATTGCAATACCAGGCCCTGGCCGGGGATATAATCGAGCGGCATATCCTTTTTTGGGGTTGGGCCGCGGATATTGGCCGAGCCGGAGACTAATTCCTGGATCCCCGGGAATCCTTCGGCAGATCTTAAGAAACAGCAAGCCCCGTCTACGCATTTTACCCTTCCGGAAACATCCGATTTAAAACTTAATTTGATGCTCTTAAACCCGCCATCAGCGCGCTTTTCCAAGAATTTTTTTACTTTAGATTCTTGGGCGTATTTCTTAGAATGCAAAGCGGTGATTATTTTCTCCCGTTTTTGATTCAACTTAGCAAAATTTGCTTTGAATTTCTTTAGATTTGCATCACGCAGGATCAAATAATCGATCCACTCGCCGGTATCTTTTATGACCTTGAACGCAGCTCCCGCATAAGCCTTTAGTTCCTCTTCGGGATCCTGATCTTCTGGTTTGGCCCTCGCTTCCGGAACGAAAGGAACCAACCCCTTTTGAGGCTGGACCGGCTTCAAAGAAACAACCAATCTTTCCTTGCCGATTTTGCCGTCCGCTGCCAGTTTGGCAAAAGCCGTCAAATGCGGAATCGAAATCATCTCCCGGATCTCCCTACTTTTCCGTTTCGAAAAAATCACGTCTAAAACCGCTAAAGCCGTTCCCTTATCTTTTAACTCAAGAAGCGTTCTTTTGATGACATACTCGGCCTGGCTGTTCAAATCTTTTAATTCCGCGAACCTTGATTTATCCTCATCATTCCAATACGTTCTTTTTTCTAAAACCTTTTTGTTCACTGCCCAGGTCAATGATAATGAACCTTCTTTTAAAAGCATTACATCTATAAGCTTCGGGTCTTGCATAAAAGTTTCGTAAAGCAAAGGATCTTTGCGAATGCCGCCTTCAGGGACGGAACAATCTCTTAATTGAAAAAGAAGCCTGGCCAAATAAAGATAAGAAACTCTTATTTTATTAACCCAACAGGCCTCCAGCACTTTCTGATAATCAAGCCTGGTAGGAAATACTTTTTCTGAGGATTCTCTCTTTACAGGCCGGGGCTTGGAAGAAGCAACAACACGGAGCTTGGCACTTTTTTTAACTTGCACTTTTCCGTTGTCTTTTCTTTTGTTTCTTTTGTTGGACGGCTTTTCAACCATGTCCGCGTTATCACTGGGCTGGTTTCCCGGGAGTAGAGCAAGAACAACTTCGCCTGGCATTAAAAGATACTGCTTTTCGCCGCCGTCTTTCTTCTTATCTGCGACCTCAACATGAATACCCGCCTTGACAACCATATTCCCCCCGACCAGAGCGCCTGTTTTTTTGCCGCCATCGAACAAAAATCCCCGGCCCTCATTATCATCCGGACCATCGGCATAATATGCTTGGTCCAGATATGCCATATTGGGTTTTTCCCAGGGTAGAACATCTTTCCGGGCTTGCGTTTCATGATTGACTCTGCCATTCCGTTTAACCACAACCACAGACTTTGCTTCTACACTTGCCGTCTGCTGCGAACTTGTTTCTATCAAAACTTTTTTACTGCTTGAATGGTCTTTTTTCTGCGCCAATCTTCCTAACCCCCTATGCAAAATAT
>JAPLLS010000057.1 GCA_026387435.1 Candidatus Omnitrophota bacterium | reverse complement strand
GTAATCCCTGACTCCCAGGCCTCCGATGGAAATAGGCAAAAGGGTAATCGCGGAAATAATGGGGACAAAGAGGAAAAAATAAAGGATGTTGACCTCCAGGTGGAAAGAAACAGCGACCATGTAGGTTGTTATGGGAGCGATAGACTGGATGGCAATAGAAAGCAGCAGGTTCTTAACGATGACGGATTTATGCTTTTTAAAACCGTGCATATGTTCCAAAACACTTCTCATGCCGATCCGGATTTTTCCTGGATGGCCGGAAGAAGAAAATTTTATTAAATGCCCGTAAGCAAAATCATTAAAAATAAGCAGGATTATCAAAGACAATAAAACCGTTAAAAAACCTATGGCAAAAACTATTCTCTGGTCTTTTATTATTCCGTAGCCTAACACCAGAGCGACCAAGGACACCAGGATCATCCCGGCAAAACCGCTTAAACGGTCCAATAATACCGTAGCCACCACAGTGCTGGTCTTTTTGCTGTGATAACCGATATCCGCGCTGCGGACAAAATCCCCTCCCACGGTAGACGGTAAAAACATATTAAAAAATATTCCGCCGGAAAAAGCGGAAACCAATCTTTTTTGGGGCAGTTTTATTTCCACGGCTTCCAGAAGCATTTTCCAACGCCAAAAACAGAATAAGTAACCGAAAAAAGTTATCAAAAAAGATAGATAAAGAAATATCTTGTCGGCTTTTTTAATAACTTCCAGAAGCGAGGCGGAATCGACCTGTTTAAACAAAAAAATCAGCAAGATGAAACTTATGCTGATCCGCAGGATTATAACCCCGATTTTTTTCAAGATAGCCATTTAGCGGCCTGAAAATTCTTTACCGGTCAGTTTATTGAACGCTTCCAGATATTTCCGGGTGGTTTTAGAAATGATGTCTTCGGGTAACTGGGGCGCCGGAGGAGTTTTATCCCAATCCAAGCCTTCCAGGTAATCCCGGACGAACTGCTTATCAAAACTGGATTGCGGCCGTCCAGGGGCATATTCGTCACGGGGCCAGAAACGGGAGGAATCCGGGGTCAAAACTTCGTCGATCAAAATCACCGCCCCTTCATGAATGCCGAATTCGAATTTAGTGTCGGCGATAATGATCCCCTTGGTCCAGCCATAATCCGCGGCTTTCTTATAAATGGCGATACTTAAATTTTTTATTTTATCGGTAATCTCTTTGCCGAGCTGATTTTCGATAAAATCAGTCCCAACATTAATATCGTGTCCTTCTTCGGCTTTGGTCGAAGGAGTAAAGATGATCTCGGGAAGTTTTGAAGATTCCTTTAGACCGGAAGGCAATTTTACTGCGCAGATAGATTGGCTCTTCTGATATTCCTTCCAGCCGGACCCGGAAAGGTACCCCCTGACTATGCATTCAACCGGCAAAGCCTTGCTTTTTTTGACCAGCATGGAGCGGCCAAAAAGCTCCTGCTTGTATTTTTTTACCTCAGCCGGATAAAGATCCACATCTGCGGTTATGAAATGATTCGGCAGGACGCTTTTGAGAAAATTGAACCAGAAACAGGACAGCCCGGTTAAAACCTTCCCTTTATAAGGGATCCCGTTGGGCAAAACTACGTCAAAACAGGAGATCCTGTCCGTAGAAACGACCAGCAGTTTATCGCCCAGGTCATAGACATCCCGGACCTTTCCCCGGCGGAAAAGTTTCAAATCTTTACATTCGGTCTGAAGGACCACTTTCTCGGCCATGTTTATTCCTATTTTAGGGTGGAGATTCTTTCCCTTAAACCTTCATACTCCTGCCACAATTCTTCGGGCAGGTCTTTTTTGAATTGCTTAAAGAACTCTCTTATGCCATCAAGATCATCGGTCCAGTTTTTTTTGTCCAGCCTGAAAAACTTCTCCCAAGTCCCCGATGGAAGAGGTAAACCGGTAAGATCGATATTCTCGATCTTGGGCAGATATCCGATAGGACATTTTTGAGCGTCGATCTTTTCGTCGCAACGGTCGACTATCCACTCCAATATCCGCAGGTTCTCGCAGTAACCCGGCCAGAGGAATTTTCCTTTTTCGTCGGTCCTAAACCAGTTAACGT
>JAPLLS010000040.1 GCA_026387435.1 Candidatus Omnitrophota bacterium | reverse complement strand
CTTCTTTCCTTTATACGAACCTGAACGGCATTTTTCCTTAGCCCAGGCCGAGCTGTCCCCTAAAACTAAACCCGATAAAACCATTATAGATATAACTAAAACCATACGTGTTTTCATAGTATTCCTCCTTTAAAACCTTAGACAGGGTGCCTGAGCAAAAAGTTCCCTAAAAAGACACTGTCCGCCTTGAGCGCAGGACAGTTTCCCGATTACCTTGGAAACAGTTTCCAGATTACCTTGGAAAGTGTTTCCGGTTTACCTTGGAAAGTGTTTTCAGTTTGTGCTTGACCTCGAAGACTTTGAACGCTTCCACGATCAGAAAAACCGCCAGGAACAACAGGATCGATCCGATGATCCCGGTTAGGTTGAATCTATACTGCAGGATGAGGATAAAAAGCGCCCAGAGGGTCATGGCCAGCATGAAAGTCATCGGCAGGACCACGAACCAGTAATGTTTGTTCTTTTTCTTCAGCCAGACCGCGATAACCATTAACGCCAGGCCCGCCAGTAGTTGATTGGTGGCCCCGAAGATCGGCCAGATGGCCTTCCAGGCCGGAACGATATTGCCGGCCGGGTCTTTCAAGTTTATAAGGACGAAAAAAGCCGGAAGGCACAAAGAGACGATGGTCGCCCAATAACGGTTGTTTTTTCCTTCTTTGTTGAAAAACTCCTGCAGAATATACCGGGCAAGTCTGGTAGCGGTATCGAGCGTGGTCAAAATGAACGTGGACAGCGCCAGGATCCCGAAGGAAACTCCGTATTTTTCCGGGATACCGAACAACGAAAGGAATTTAGCCATGCCCGCGCCGTAGATCGCCAAAGGCGCTTTGGTTGCCAGCGGGTCTTTTACATCTATGATCATGATGGTGCAAAGCGCGATCATTGCCACCAGCCCCTCCACCAGCATGGCTCCGTAGCCGATGGGCAGGGCGTCGGTTTCTTTATTGATCTGCTTGGAGGAAGTGCCGCTGGCCACGATCGAGTGGAATCCGCTGATCGCGCCGCAAGCCACGGTGATGAACAAAAACGGGAACATCGGCCCGATATCAGCGCTGGCCCATCCGGTAAAAGCCGGGAATTTCAAAGGCAGTCCGCCGAAAAGAATACCGATGAATCCGCCCAGGATCGAAGCGTAAAGCAGGAAACTGGATAAATAATCCCTCGGCTGAAGCAGGATCCAGACCGGGGTCACCGACGCCAGGAAACAATAAACGATCAAAAGAACGGACCAGGTCTTTGCCGGATCGCCGAATAAAACCGGGATATTGTTCGCGGGGATCTGCTGTCCGAGCCAGACGCTGCCAAAAAGCGCGGACACAAAAATAACCGTGGCCAAGGCCAGCGGCATTTTCAGCCGGTAAAGACAGATCCCGAATCCTATTGCGAGAAACATAAACATGATCGAAGAAGTGGCCACTCCCCCGTCGGCCTTGAAGGTCGCTGAGGTCAAGTCCGTGAAAACCGTGAGCACATAAACCAGCTCCAGCCAGATGAATGTAAGCATCAAACGGTAGGCGCGTTTGGACATGTAGGTGCTGGCGATCTCAGCGATGGAACGGGCGCGGTTGCGGATGGAAATTACCAGGCTGGCGAAATCATGGATCCCGCCGATAAAGATCGAGCCGACGATCACCCACAGCCAAACCGGAAGCCAGCCGAAAGCCAGGCCCGCGATGATCGGGCCGACCACCGGCCCTGCCCCGGCGATCGAGGAAAAATGATGGCCGAACAATACCGGCGCCGGCGCCGGGCAATAGTCCATCCCGTCGCACATGGAATGCGAAGGCGTAGGGTTTTTGGGGTCAACCTCGAAGAAACGCGTCAGGAACTTCCCGTATTTCCAATAAGCCAACGCGAAAATAAGACAAGCAACCAGGAAAATTAAGGCAACCATTTATTCTCCTTTTAGAATCATCTTTTTAGCAAAACCTGGGGACGCTTCTGGGGTTTTTAAAAACTATAGAAGCGTCCCCAGGTTTTTTCATCCTTTTCTCCTCTTTTTCGCGGACCAGATCCCTGCGAGTATCGCCGCGCTTATAATACACCAGGTAGCAAAAAGCGCGTTGGGGATCGCCGCTTCGGCAGAAATATGTTTGATCGCCAGCACCGCTCCCATGCCGGCGTTTTGCATACCGACATTGATAGCCAAAGTACGGCGCTGTTCGAGATTAAAACGGAATCCTTTGCCCGCGAGGTACCCCAGAACAAGCCCCAGGACATTCAGACTTATTACGGCGACAAAAATCATACCCGTTACTTTACCCAGGGCGTCTTTGTTCAGGGCAACAACCAATCCGCAGATGAAAGCGATAAACAGCGTGGAAAGCGCGGGAAATACCGGTTTGATCCTAGTCGTGAGCTTATTAAACCGATGCTGGACTAATAAACCCAGCAAAAGCGGCAGGATCACCATCATCATGATGCTTTGTAACATCGGCCAGAACTGGATCGGGATATACTGTTTTCCTAGAAAATAGGTCAAAGCCGGCGTGATTATTGGCGACACCAGCGTGGTGGCGGTAGTCAAAGCCACGGAAAACGCCACATCCGCTTCGGCAAGGTAGGACATCACTCCCGCGGCCATGGCATCCGGAACAGCCGCGGCCAGGATCAGCCCCACGGCTAATGCCGGAGGCAGATTCAGAAGTTTGATAATGATAAAAGCCAAAAGCGGCATGATCACAAACTGCGCCGCTGTGCCCAGAAAAATAAGTTTAGGTTTTTTAAGTATGGGAAGGAAATCATTCAGGGAAAGCAAGCAGCCGATCCCGAACATGGTCAAAGCGAACAGCCAGTCAGTGAACGGTTTCAGCGGCACCAGCGCCCGGGGGATAAAATATCCCACTGCCGCGGCCAGGACCACCCAGACGACCAGGAGCTTGGCGAATTTTTCCAGGATCTTATTCAGCATACCCCACGTTCCTCTAGAACCATCTCCGTTTCTTGAAATAGACGACCATGCCGCAGGCCACGGTAGACATGATCCCCAGGGCAAAGAAATACCCGAATCTCCAGTTCAGTTCCGGCATGTTGAAACCCGAAGCATGGGTATTGAAGTTCATCCCGTAGATCCCGGCAAGAAAGGTCAAGGGCATGAAAATGGTGGCGATGACCGTCAAAACCTTCATCACCTCGTTGAGCCGGTAACTTAAGCTGGAAAGGTAAATATCCAGCATCCCGGAAACAGTGTCCCGGAAGGCCTCGATAGTATCGACCACCTGGATGACATGGTCGTAGATATCCCGGTAATAGACCGCGGCATTATCGTTGAGCAAGTTCGACTCGATCTGGGTCAAGCCGTTTACCACTTCCCGCAGCGGCCACACCGTTTTACGCAGGAATATCAGGCTCCTCTTCAATTTATTGATCTCCTGCAGGACGCGCGGGTCAGGCCTGACCACCAGCTTCTCTTCCAGCGCCTCGATCTTCTCTCCGGTTTTTTCCAGGATAATAAAATAACTGTCGACCATGGCATCCAAAAGAGCGTAGGCCAGGTAATCCGCGCCCATTCTGCGGATGCGCCCCTTGCCTTGCCGGATCCTCTGGCGGATCCCCTCAAAAACATCACCCTGCTTTTCTTCCTGGAATGAAATAAGGAAATTCTTTCCCAGGATCATGCTTACCTGCTCTTCGGCGATATCGTCTTTAGCTTCGTCGAGAGTAAGCATTTTCGCGACAATATAGACGTATTCCTTGAAATCTTCAACCTTGGGCCGCTGGTTAATGTTCAAAATATCCTCCAGGACCAGATGATGGATATTGTAACAGGCGGTCAATTTTTCCAGAACGTCGACCCGGTGGACACCGTCGACATTGATCCAGGTCACCGTATCTTTATCCCGGAAGGGAATGCATTCTTCGACCTCCCTCGCCTCTTTTTCGATGAAGTCGTTCTCATTGTAATCAAAAACCGTGATCTTGATATGCGGGGATCTGGCTTTGCCTTCATACAAAAGCGTCTCAGGCGGCGCTCCGGTGAGTTTAGATCTCTTGATAAGTTTGGTCATGCGCATTTCCTTCCATATTTTTCAGTGAACTTTATGATATCGTTCATCATGGCGACCGACTCAACAGGGTATTTGCCCACGGCAGATTCGGCGGAAAGCATGACAAAATCAGTTCCGTCGATTATGGCATTGGCAACGTCGCTGACCTCCGCCCGGGTGGGCCGGAAGTTCTCGGTCATGCTCTCCAGCATCTGGGTCGCGGTGATGACAAATTTCTTGGCACGGTTGCATTTTTTGATGATCATTTTCTGAATAATCGGCACTTCGTAAACTGGCAGCGACACGCCCATGTCCCCCCGTGCGATCATGATCCCATCGGAAACCTTGATGATATCGTCGATGTTCGCTATCCCTTCCTCGTTCTCGATCTTGGCGATAAGCTTGACCCGCGAACTGTATTTAAGGATACCGCGCACCTCAAGCATGTCTTTTTTCGTACAGACAAACGACTGGGCGATATACTCGATCCCGTGCTTCTGGCAAAAAAGCGTATTCTCGATATCCTTGCGGCTTATCCCGGGAAATCCAAGCTTGGCCTGCGGGATATTTACCCCTTTGTGTTCCTTAAGCAGACCCCCGACCAATACTTTCGTTTTTAGTTTCTCCTGAGCACGGCCGATCACTTCCAGGGCGATATTTCCGTCATCGATGAATATATGCCGGCCTTTTTTTATACCCTGCAAAGAACCGGGGTAATCAAAAGGAATGACACTGCCTGAACCCTTGATATTTTCTTGAGTAAGCCGGATTGTCTGGTGTTTTTTAAGCGTGAGCGGAACATCGAGATCGCCGATCCGGATACGATGTCCTTGAAGGTCTCCGAGGAGCTTGACGCTTCTGCGATACTTGGCGTTCACTCGCCGGATGAGTTCTATTTTGCGGGATAGGTCCGCCAGGGTGCCATGAGAAAAATTAAGCCGGGCCACGTCCATTCCCTTGAGCGTCATCTTCCCGACTACTGTCTCAGTTGAGGACGCCGGCCCCAGGGTGCAAATTATCTTTGTCTTTACCATAGCCATAATTATACCAAAAAAAAGGGACGATTCCTATTTTTTAATAAGAACCGCCCCCTATTTTTCTGCTATCCAACTTATCCCGGGAGACTCCTGTCTAATATTTTATCGATCCTGGTCCGCAGAAAATTCAGCTCGACCGGCTTAATCAAATATTCTTCACTATAAAGATTTGAAGCTTTAAGCTTATCGTCGATTCCGTGCGATGCGCTGAGCATGATCACCGGGATGGCCAAAGTATGCTTGTTGCTTTTTAGCTCCTTAAGCACGGCGAAACCGTCGACTCCGGGCATCATAATATCCAGGATGATCACCGAAGGTTTGAATGTGGAAGCGATCCTGGCAGCCCATTTACTGTTCGAAAGCGTATAGACTGAATAGCCTCCGCTCATTTCCAGGTTAGTTTTAATAAAATAACAATAATCTTTTTCGTCGTCAATGATCATAACCCTTTTTTTCATAGCTTTCCTTTCTCTTTTTAAGCTACGCCAAGCGATTTATCAGGCTTATCAGCTCTTCAGTCCTGACCGGCTTAGGCAAATAATGCCATCCGCCTATAAAATTTTCTTTATCGGCGATATCTTTATCCTGGACTACCGCGGTCACAAAAACTATAGGGATATTTTTAGTCACATTATATTCGCGCAATTCCGCGGCCACGTCCGGACCGCTGATCCCGGGCATCATCACATCCAGCAGCACCAGATCAGGCAGGTTAGCTTTGATCATTTTGATCGCTTCCAATCCTTCACTGCTCGTCTGGACGTCGAAATCACCGCTGGCCTCAAGGGTTTTTTGCATGAAATAACAAAAATCCTTTTCATCATCCACCAAAATTATTCTTTTTTTCATGCCCTCTCCTTTATTTTAAAAGCGGCAATAGAATTCTGACCGTAGTCCCCTGGCCGGATTGACTTTCTATCGTCATCTTGCCGTTATGATTCTCAATAATTGTTTTGGACAGCGAAAGCCCCAGCCCCGTGCCTTTTTTTTCCCTCTTTGTAGTAAAAAAGGGCTCAAAAATCTTTTGCAGGTCTTGCGGGGCTATCCCTTCCCCTTGATCGATCACTTCGATCAGGCAAACGCCTTTGTCCGAAATATCCGCAGCTTTCGCCCTGCTTATCCTGACGATGATATTTCCGCCTTTGGGCATGGCTTCCTGGGCGTTGATCATAAGGTTAAATAAAACTTGCTCTATTTGGCTCTTATCGACGTTTACATTAAGCTTATCTTGGGAGAATTCTTTTGAGATCTTTATGTTGTTTAGCGGAGCGCGATATTCCAGAAGGCTCAGGGTTTCATCGACGATCTGCTCGGGATTATACTCCTCAATTTTCATCTCCGAAGGGCGGGCGAATTTAAGCAGGTTCATCAGGATCAAGTTGGCCCGGACTATCGCCGACTTCATCTTATCCAGGGCCACAGCGACATCGGGATCAGCCTTATCCAGCTTTAACTGCATATACTCAATGCCGCCCATAAGGATTGCCAGCGGGTTTTTGACCTCGTGGGCAATGCCTGTCGAAAATCTTCCTAAAGCCGCAAATTTTTCCGCCTGGATAAGCTGGACATTTGTCTGATTCAGCTTTTCTATCGTGTGGTTGAGCTGCACGATATTGAGCTTAAGCGTTTCGTACAAGTTTGACTTCTTGATGGCTACCGCGGCCT
Organism: Candidatus Omnitrophota bacterium; assembly: GCA_026387435.1. Lineage (GTDB taxonomy): Bacteria > Omnitrophota > Gorgyraeia > Gygaellales > Profunditerraquicolaceae > JAPLLS01. The sequence continues at coordinate 35,044 of JAPLLS010000040.1, read as the reverse complement.
GGCCGGCCAGCACTGAAACAAGCATGCGCTCCCGCTCGTTGAATTCTTCTCCCATTTTCTTAGCGCTTACTTTGATGGTGCCAAACCGTTCCCCCGCTGATTCCAGCGGGATGTCCAGCACGGGTTTCCAGCTATCGATTTCCTCGAAGTGCAGCCCGTCGGTTTTGAGGCTTTCTTCGGTATCAAAATCCCGGAAACACCTCGGGACTTCCCGGCCGTCTTTTTTATCTCCAAGAAGCATGCAGCCTTTCTTGGCGGAAGTTATCTCAATGGCGAAATCCAGAATCTTGGCAAGAAACGAATCCAGATCTAAGGAGGTGGTATTGATTATCTTGGTTATCTCGAAAAATGATTGTATCTCTGTCAACTTGGCAAAATCCATTTTCAGCTTCTGCTCTTCGAGGCACTGCTTGACTATTCCTACCAGTTGCGTAAAGTCGCAGGGTTTGCAAATAAAATCAAACGCCCCGACTCTTATAGCCTGGACCGCGTTTTCGATCGTATAATATCCGGTAAGCACGATGACTTCGATGTAAGGGTTAGTCTTCTTTATACTTCTTAAAACCTCAAGCCCGTCGACTCCGGGCATCATCAGGTCAGTGATTATCAAGTTGTAGCCCGGGGTTTCCTTTAATTTTTTGAGCGCAATGTTGCCGTCTTCAGCCGTATCGACAAAATATCCGTATCTCTTAAGATATTTTGACAAAACATCCCTTATAACATCTTCGTCATCGACTACAAGTATTTTGGGTTGCGGTGACGCCATGTTTGTCTTCCTCCGTCTTTTTGATCGGTAAATTTATGACAAATCTCGTCCCTTGGCCGGGAAAGCTTACTACTCTTATGGAACCGCCGTGCGACTCGATAATACGGTAAACTATCGATAACCCCAGCCCGATGCCTCCGCTTGGCGATTTAGTCGTAAAAAACGGGTTAAAAATAAAATCTATGTTTTCAGACGGTATTCCGCAGCCGCTGTCTTCGAAAAATATCTCGATGTTTTTAGCGTCGGCGCTTCGCTGCGACTTTATAGTTATAGAACCTCCTTCAGGATTTCCCAAAGTTTCGATCGCGTCCCTGGCGTTGGTCAAAAGATTAATGAAAACCTGCTGCATCTGGTTGTGGTCAGCCGTGATCCTGTCCAGGTTGGGTTCCAACTCCAGATTAACCTTGATGCTCTGGAGCTTCAGCTGCTCGCCCATAAGCGCCAGCGCGTCTTGTATCGGCTTATGGATATCGATTTCTTCCAAAAGAAACACTGACTTTCGCGCGAACAAACGGATATTCCTGATGATGCTGTCCATTCGCTCGATCTGTTCTATTATCTTTTGAAAAACGGACCTGTTAGGGCTGTTTTGGTCAAAATCCAGCATCATTGTCTGAAGGTAGCCGCGGATGCCGGTCAACGGCTGGTTAAGCTCATGCGAGACGCCGGCGGCAAGTTGCCCCATGGCGACCATCTTGCTGGACTGGATAAGTTCGTTCTGGGTTTGTTGGAGCTTAAAGTAGGCATCGTGCAGGGCTTCGTCGTTTTTCTTGCGTTCGGTGATGTCCCGAACGGATTCTACGGCGCCGATCAAAACCCCCGAACTATCAAATAACGGGGCTGTTATCGCCCAGACATAAGCGCCCTTGCCTGAGAATACTTTGGGGACGAAAGTTTCCGCAACATAGGTATTTCCTCTTTTTATGAGAGTCTGATAGCGGGATGCGTCATTCTGGTTGAAGTCAAAAATAAAATCAGTGAGTACGGGCCGGCGCTCTCCGTAAAACGGAACGGCATAGGCGTAATCGCCCTGTCCGATGATATCTTCTTTTTTAACCCCGGTCATCTCTTCGATCGCGCGGTTCCAGGCGATGACTTTTTTATCCTTATCGATGACAAAGGTGGCATCAGGCAAAAACTCAATGATCTGTTCAAGCTGCTCATGCGCGGACCGGATCTTCTGCTCCGAATCGCGCAAGGAGTTTTCGATCTTCTGCCTTTCCTGGATTTCAATGCGCAAATCGAGGTTGAGTTTCGCCAGCTCTTCCGCTTTCTTAAATTCCAGGTCAGCCTGGCCTTTTATCTGGCCAAGCAAAGACTGCAAATCGCCGACCATGTCATTAAACCTTTGAGTCAGCTCCCCTACCTCGTCGTCAGTATTGACTTTTAGCAGAGCGGAAAAATCCCCCTTGGCGATATTTCTCATGGCCTGCTGCAACTTTCTTATGGGCAAGATCACGATCTTATAGAGAAAATAAACCGAGAGAAAACTCGTCAAGAAAAGGCCGATCAGGGAAAACACAATGTTCCTGTTCCTGTTTTTGGCTAAGGAAGAGATAACGTGTTCCCAATCCAGAGCAACCCTTAAGACTCCCAGCACTTTCAGCTTTGATCCATGGCAGGGGTAACATTTTTTTTCGTTAAAAATCGGCGCAGTATAAGCAAAAACCTGCTTGTTTGTCCGGCGCCTGTTTTCGACCCCCACGAACTCCTTGCCGGCTAAAACCTCCGATATATTGTAGGCGTTCGATTCCTGGCCGATCAGGCTTGTATCTGCGCTTCGCCTGATGACCTTGTTGTGATCAGCCAGATAGGCAAGTTCATTGCCGCTGAGCTCTTTGGTGAGATAATCGAATTGTTTTTGGATCTCGTCCTGGTCGCCATTAAGCATGGGATACCTGATCGCGCCCAAAATAGTCTTAGCGATCCGGGAAGCAGCTTCTTGCTCGTGCTCGATCATGGATTCATTATTGTATTTAACGTTATTGACCGTAATGAAAGCCAGGATTATAAACAAAGTCACGCAAACGACCAGGATCGTCTTAATGGCCAGGGAATTCTTTATAACAGAAATAATTTTTCTTATCATATAGCCGGCTTGAAAAGAAGGTTTTCAACAAAAAAGGTCTGTTTTTTATAACCTTTTCCTTCTATAATATAATAAAACTAAATTGAATTAAGGTCAAGATATATTTTGTTATATTCTAATATATATTGATATAGCTGGCTACGATTGATAAAGGCTGGCGATTTAGGTAAGGTTTTCTCTAGCAAGAGGCTCGCGGGCAGGTAAGGCTATGGTAATGCTTGTCCCTTTGCCCGGAACGCTTTCAACTGCGATTTTCCCGGCGTGGCTGTCTATGATCCCCTGGACGATCGATAAACCCAACCCCAAGGACTTCCCGTTGGGTTTTGAAGTATAAAAAGGCTCGAATATTTTATTGAGTTTTTGCTTAGGTATTCCTGCTCCTGTATCCCGGAATACAGCTTCAACGTGGCCGGAAGCTTCGTTATAACTGGTCGTAATGGAGAGCTCTTTTTCCCCTATAGCATTTTTTTGTTCAAGCGCCTCCTTGGCGTTAGTGATCAGGTTAATGAAAACCTGCTGCAGCTGGTTGGCGTCTGCGTTAACTTTCGGCAGGTTTTCAGCCAACTGCTTTTTTACCTGTATGCCCTGCAACTTCAGCTGCGTTCCCAGCAAAGACAGACAATCATCAATAGGACTATTGATATCTATAGGCTTTAAACTAAACTCTGTTTTTTTGGCAAAGGACCTTACGTTTCCGATAATAATCTCCATCCTTCCAGATTGTTCAATGATCTTAGTGAGATATTCACAAAGAGGGTTTTTTTCATCAAGGTCAAGCAGGGCCGCCTGGGCAAACCCCTTGATGCCGGTAAGAGGCTGAAATAGTTCATGGGATATGCCCGCTGCCAGCTGGCCCATGGCCGCCATTTTTTCCGACTGGACAAGGGCTTCCTGGGTGCCTTTTAATTTCTTATACGAAAACTTCAAAGTCTGTTCGGCTTTCCTGCGCATGATCTCGACCGCGGCGAAGTTACCAAATAACTGCAGGGTGTCTAGATCATCTTGGGTAAAATGTGTTTTTGTCCGGTTTGCCGCATACAAAACTCCAAAATTTATCTTCCTGGCCTGAATGGGCACCGCCATGATCGAAATAAGGCCTTCCCCGGCAATGATCTTATCCACGACATGCTCGAACCTTTTATCATTGAAATAGTCTTCAACAATACAGCCCCTGCGGGCATTTAAGACCATGCCAGCTATCCCTTTATTGAAAAAAAACTTCATGTTCTTAAAAGCGGCTGTACGCGCCCCTGCGCAGATATATATATTTACCGAAGCATTGCCCTGATCGTAAAGCCCTATCTGACAGCTATCGGCATGCAGCAATTCCTGGGTCTTGAAAACGATATATTCCAGGTTTTCGTCCATGTCTTTTTCCGCGGACATGTTGACCGCCAGCTCATATAGCATTTTGAATTTATTAAGCTCACGGCTGATCTTTTCTTCTGATAATCGGAAATCAGTTATATCCTTGGAAATAATGATCAGATTCTTCCCGGCAACGTTTACCGTACTTTCCAGGTCACGCCAGTTTCCTGATTTATCCTTGAAACGAAATTCAATATGTTCAGCTATATTCTGAGGGCCCGGACTTTGCCCGGGCAAAGTCTTTTTAAGATATTGCCTAAGTAATTCCGCCATCCTATGCTTATCGTCAGGGTGGATAAAATCCAAACCCGCTTTGCCGATAAGTTCTTCTTGATCATAACCTAAGTATTTATGCGCAGGGCTGACATAGGTAAATATCGGGTTCGAGGCGAATGTCATCATTACAATGAAATCGCTGGTATTCTCGCTTATCAGGCGGTACTTTTCCTCGGAGCTTTGGCAGGCTATTTCCGCCGACTTACGCTCAGTGATGTCTTCAACCGAGCCATCGTAATAAAGGGTGTTCCCGGCCTTATCCTTGATCACCCAGGCATTGATCGAGATCCATAGGGTTGTTCCATCTTTACGCTTTAATTGAGCCTCATAATTTTTGATGACTCCCACGGTTGAAAGGATTTTTTTAATCGTTTCGCGGTCGGCAGGATCTACATATAACTTCGAAATATCTTTAACTTCAAAGACCATCTCCTGCGGCGAAGAAAAACCGAACATCTGGGCAAAAGCGGGATTGACCAGGTGGCAGGCTCCCTCAGGGGTACTTTGAAAAATTCCCTCAACGTAATTCTCGAAGATATTGCGGTAGCGCTCCTCGCTTTCCCGGAGAGCTTTCTGAGCCTTCCTGCTCTCAGATATGTCCCGGACATGCACAGCGACCAGTTTTTCTTCTCCGGTCGTAAAAACCTTGGTACTGATTTCTACGGGAAAAATTTCTTTGTTCTTACGCAGGCCAAGCGCCTCGCCCCGGAATGAACCGGTCTCAATTTCCTGCTGTATTACCGCAGGCAGGATCTTGGCGATTTCCGCAGGGACAAGATCATAGACCGAAAATGAGAGCATTTCCTCTTTGGAGTAACCGTATATTTCACAGGCTTTTTGATTACAGTCAAGGATGACACCGTCCAGGGTCTCCAGAAAAAAAGCGTCAAAAATTGCTTCGGGGAATACGCCAAGAATATTGGCTATTCTTTGGATTTCCAAATCTGGATTTTTTGGGTTGGGAAAAAAAGAATTAACGGAGGGAAACAGTTTTTTCCATAAACAAGCTGACCGAGATAAAGATTTTACTAAATTATTATGGTGGTCTTGCATGCTCAACCGACGGCTGTTCTCGCTAAGTCTTTTTTATTTTCTTATTGGCAGAGGCAGCTTCCAGGATCGTTTTTGTTTCGGTCAAATCAAACGGCTTTGATAAAAAAGCATAGGCTCCAAACTTGGCAGCCTGCTTAGAAGTATTCTGATCGCCGAAAGCGCTGAGCATGATAACGGTGATGTTTTTGTCGAATTCTTTGATCTTTTTGAGCGTCTGTATCCCGTCTATCCCGGGCAATCTGATATCAAGAAGCACCAGATCCGGCCTATCGTGGCGCAGCAGCGCTAAAGCCTCTTCGCCGCTGGCAGCGACCATTACCCGGTAATCAAAAAGCACCTTCTGAAAATACTCCCGGATCACCTCTTCATCATCGACAACAAGTATCGATTTCTGTTTTGGCAGGCTTTGAGCAATGCCGATGTTCCGGAATTCCGGTTTATGTTCTAACTGGCCCAGCAGCCACTGGTCGATAACTTCCTTTTTAAACCGCCACTCGCTGGCGATCTTAAAAGCAGGGATCTTGCCGGCCTTGGCCAGTTTATAAACAGTCATCTTGTTCATTTTTAAATACGCTGCCGTCTGTTTTACATCCATTAGACTATCATTCATACTCACTCCCGGATATAATATACTATACTATAATATATCTTATTATAGTTTATAATACAATCCCGCATTTTGTCAAGCGTTATAAATCGGAGACGATTCAGTTTCCTGCAAATAATATTTATCAGTTGGAGCATTCTGTCTAAAAGACACTTTCCTTCTTACAACAGAAACAGTTTCCCGATTACTACGGAAACTGTTTCCAGATCATCTTGGAAACTGTTTCTCCTGGGCAGCGATTATTGCCAGGTTATGTTTGGCTTCGGCCAGGTCAGGATTCAACTCCAGCGCCTTCTTTAACAGCCCAAAAGCCTGACGGTAATCTTTCAAAGACATGTAAACAGCAGCCAGATTTTGATAGGCACCCACGTAGTCCGGGTCCAGACTTATGGCTTTTTTGTAAACCTCGATCGCCTCCGGCTTTTGGCCCAGAGAAACATAGGCATTTCCCAGGTTAAAATAAGCTTTCACTTTAGCGGGATCAAGCCTGAGCGCAGTTTTACAGTTAAGTACCGCCTCCTCGTATTTGCCGGATAAATTATCGACATCGCAAAGATTAACGTAGGCAAACGCAAAATTCGGGTCGAGCTTTATGGCCGTCCTGAAATCCGCAGCCGCCTTGTCACGATCCTTAAGCTCAAGGTAAGCTCCCCCCCGGTTAATATAAGCGAAACTGGCCTGGGGATACTGACGTAATACATCATTGAATAAGGACAGGGAATTTTTCCATACCTGAGCCCTTTGCCAGGTCAAACTCCCCAGCACTCCCACCCAGGCGATGAGAAATACCGTAAACACAACTTTCCAAATTGATAAATACGGGATCCTTCGCGCATAAAGCCAACAAAACAATTCAGCCACAAGAAAGAATAAACCTATGGCCGGCACATAGGTATACCGGTCCGCTGCCAGGGCATTGCCGAAAGGAATGAGCTGCGATACAGGCAAAAGCGTGAACAGGAAAAACAGAGTTCCAAAAACGATCTTTCCGGTATATTTTTTAGAATAATAAACAATAGCTGCGATCCCGGCTACCAATAACGGCGAGACTAAGAACCATTTCGGGAATTCCGCAAAAGAAACGTTAGGGATAAGGTATATGCAGGAAAGCTTAAGCGGAAAAATCAACTTCAGCAGATAAAACACCAAACCGGAAGTAAAAATGAACATCCTTTCCAAGAACGAAAACATGTGATCATAGCGCAACGCCCCTCCTGTATATTGAGAGAACAAAGCGACGAACCCGAATATTACGGCTATGACGATAAAAGGGGCCTTTTCCCGGAATACTCTTTTATCCAATTTTCTGCCCGAGAAATGATCAAAAAGCAATAACACCAGAGGCAAAGTCACAGCCATGGATTTGGATAAACAGGCGAGGATGAACAAAACGAAAGTCAGGCAATAAAACTTGAACCGGTAATTATTACGCAGGAAATACTGATACGACACCAGCGCCCCCAGAAAAAATAGCGCATAAAGCACGTCTTTTCTCTCCGAGATCCAGGCCACAGATTCCACGTGCAGAGGATGGATCCCGAAGAATAGCGCCGTCAAAAATGCTATGAAAACGCTGTTGCTGAATGCATACAAGAGCCAGAATACCAGCAGGCAATTCAAAAGGTGCAGGATAAGATTGGTCCAATGATAAGCCTGGGGGTCTAATTTGAAAAAATGGTAGTCAAGCGAATAGCTGAGCATGGTCAAAGGCTGGTAATTGCTGGCGTAGTAACAGCTAAAGGCTTTCTTGAGGTTGGCGGGGGTCAAAGCGCGGATCGCAGAATTCTCCAGCGTATACTGCGGGTCATCCCAGTTAACGAAATTATTTTTAAGGACCGGCAGGAAAGAAAAAATGGTTATTACCAGGATAGCAAAGACTGAAAATACGATCTTCAAGCCGGCAGTTTTTACGATCACAAAAGCATCCCCTTAGAAGCTATTTCTTTTTAAGATGCAGGACGAAACAAATCATTAAAAACCTGTTTGCCAGGTCTATTCCAGTTAATTATACTGCTATCTACCGTAAATTCAACCTATCTTTCTCTAACCCCAAAAAAATCCCTCTTTCTACTATTACCAGTCGCAGAAAGAGGGAAAAACTGACAGAAAATTTTAAGAAACCTGGGAACACCCTGCTTTTACAAAGAAAGAACAGCAAGCATGGTTTTGAGGTCGCCATCGGTATCGCGGCTTTCGAGCTCGTCTTCACGCACCATCTTGCTGACGCAGGACAGGACGCTGGCGCTGTGATCCTTGAGCTCCCCTTTCCGGTAACAGGCGGCCAGATATTCCTTAAGGCGCTGGCATGAGGGAGTGCTGATCCGCGAAAGTTCCTCGATACTGGACCATTCCGCGTTAAGGTCGACTATCTCGGGCACGGCAATTTGGCGCATTTGCAGGAACAGTTCAGAGACTGCCGGCTGGATGTTCAAAGGCAAACTGCGGAAGTCGATGCCGCCTTTGGGATCGCTGTTAACAGGATCAACATCGGCCTTTTCACCGCCGTCTTTACGGGAGGCAGTAGCCGGCATGCGAATCTCGTACTCGGCGTTCTCGGTGGTGACAACTAAAGTGGTAAAATCATTGCCATTGAGGCGGTATGATTTTACATTCTTAGTGGTTACAACAATATCCTTGGCGTATGTCTCCCCCCACTTCATATTCTTTGTTTTCACTATAGGACTGTAAAGGATACACTCGTTTTCCAGCGCGCCGGTCAGGCTGACGATCTCAAGCCTGGTCTGCTTGATGAACACAGGCATGTTGCGTATGCTGACCCGCTGGTTGATCTGAGCAATTAATTGGTCGACTTCCATGCCGCCGTCTTTCTTACCAAAACCTGCCGACTCGTATTTGCGGAGCTCGTTTTCGACCAGGGTAAGCTGCTTTTGCTGTTCAGGAGTAGTCGCGCTTTCATTGCGGGCCTTAGCAATATCCCCGAACATATATCCCAGTTCTCTTTCATATGCCTCATGGCCTAAAGTGGTCGTCACATCATAAGTCATGATGGGAAAACCCCCTATCTCCTGTTTCCTGATCTGACCGGTAGACCTGTCAAACGTTCGCCCGGCAGCGAAGATTTCAGAGGAATCCATAGTTATACGATAATACTCTAAACCAGAACTGACCGGTACTATAACATACGCAAATCCCGAATCAAAATTTTTGAGTTCATTTTCTATTAGAGAGAGCGACCGCTGCTGCTTTTCGTCGCCTGCCGCTTTCGCTTGGGCAATAAAACCATGCATTCCCCCGAGAAAATCTTTATACCCGGGGTCAGCCGGCGAGATCAACCGCAGCGTCTGATCCGTACCATCACCGATAGATGAAATGTATCCATCCTCTCTATTGAGTGTAATGGTGGTACTGCCGGACGAGGCCCGGATGGTCTTCGAATCCAGCTTTATCTCGATGGGAAGGCCGTTGGAACCGGTAGCCTTCACTAAAGTCGTCGGATCGACAATTGACCAAAAGAAAGAAACTATGTCCCCGATGACCGGGATCCCCTTATCCTCCTGCAAAGAATTGGCGGCCGCGGCTCTCGCTTCCGCTTGCGCGTAGATGATGGGCATTCCGTTAGTGGGGTTTTCGATCTTAAACGGGATCTTCCCTATTACCTCCGCTTCACTCTTGACATAAGCGAGGAAAAACACCTGGTCGGAGCTCAAAGTCGGATTTTTGTAGTTCGCCTCCAGAGCGTTATCGGCAAAACCCATAATCTCTCTGACCCACATCTGATAATCCGGATCAGAGGGATAAACAACGCGGTTCTCGCCGGTCCAGTATACCTCGTAATGGAGCACGCCGGTCTTGCGATCAAGGGTGATCTTGCTCAAGTCGCCGGCAGTGATCGTGGTCACGTTCATGCTTACCGTGATCGGGATCTGCCCCTTTGGGGCCACTGTTACCGATCCCAACGCCTGGTAATGTTTAAGTTCTTGTTCCGTTTTATCGAGAAAATATTTATTCGCGGGCGAAGGCGAATCGGATTGCTTCACGTGATAGATCTTATCCAGCATATCTCTGACCGTAGAGATGTATTCCGGATCCCCGGGATTAACGATTTTTGACCTTAAGCCGGTAATTTTAATCTCTCCTGTATTCCGGTCAAGGCTATTGTCGCCCACTTCAATAGACTTCGAATCAAGGCTGATGACGGTATGTAAAAACTTCAAATGATATGCTCCTCCGAGGTGTGTATAGGTTTCTTTTCCCGAATAGTCAGAAGCGTATTTCTCAAGCTGTGTTGATATCGAAGCGAGTTTGCTCTCTTCAATATTAAACAGATTCTTATTCTGATTGTCTGATCGTAAAGAGTCGATCTTGCTGATCATTTCATTGTAATATATTTCCCATTCCGGGCTCCTTTGCCAAACTCTGGGCGATGCTCCGGTTTGGGAATCCTGATAGATGATGTATCCTCTTTCCCGGTCAAGATAGTACTTGTTGATATCGCCCACCGAGATGGTCGTCGCGTTCATCTTGGCTTCTAAAGGAAGATTGTTGTGGGTAACTTCCACCGTCATTGACGGGTCAAAGAGCTGGTCCAAGGAAGAAGCTATTGCCCCTTTTATTGCCCCGACCATCACCTCCTCCTCCGAACTGCCCGTACCGGAATTGGCCTCTAACTGCCCGGTCAGCATCATTATGCCGGGTGCAGTAGCCGGATTATGTCTATGGGCGACGGTGTCGCCGGTGGAATCGTTTACGTACTTACTCAGTTCTGCCTTGATGTTATTAAGGATCTCCACGTCGTCGGCGCTCAAAGTCTGGGTTTGCGAATTCGCTTCCAGCGCCCTGTTAACGAAACCAGGCATATAACTGAACCACATCTGGTAATTCGTGTCAGAAGGTTCGACCGTACGGATCTCCCCGGTCTCCATCACCCAGTAACGAAGTATTCCCGTCTGACGATCCAGGGTGATCTTCCTGCTGTCATCCGTGGTGATCGTGGTCAGGTTCATGCTTATTGTGATCGGGAACTGGTTCTTCGGGGTTATCGTAACCGTGCCCAGCCCCTGGTATTGCTCCAGTTCCGTATTAATTTTGTCGAGAAGCTGTTGATCAGCGGGATCCGAAGGATGGAAATTAGAAATAATCCAGCGCATTCCCGTGATCCGGTTCGCGTACCCTGATTCACCGGGCAGTAGGACCAGCTTACTCAATCCTTGGTATACGAGCATACCTGTCTTGCGGTCAATATACGCATTGTCGACCTGGATTGTGGTCGCGTCCAAGCTGAATGTAGTAGCTGCGGCTAATCCCGGGAACCCGACATACGTCTCTTTTTTCTCTGCGGACGCGGCTTGAGGGACTTCTTTGACGTACTTGTTCAATTTCGCCTTGATGTTTTCCAGGACTACCAGTTCATCGGCGCTCAAAGTCTGGGTTTGCGAATTCGCTTCCAGCGCCCTGTTAACGAAACCAGGCATATAACTCAACCACATCTGGTAATGCGGATCTGTGGGATCGACCGGCCGGTTTTCCCCGGTCTCGCGAACCTCGTAATGCAGAATTCCGGTAGCCCGGTCAAGAGTGATGGAGCTGATGTCGCCGGCCTTGATCGTGGTCAGGTTCATGCTCACCGTGATCGGGAACTGGTTCTTCGGGGTTATCGTGACCGAGCCCAAAGCCTGGTATTTCTTGAGTTCGGTAGCGATTTTATTAAGCAGATGTTTATCAGCGGGAGGCACAGAATATTCATTCTCAATAGACTCGCGCATTTCCTTGATTTTTCCGTTATACCCCGGTTCACCGGGCTGTATGGTTTGCAACACCATCCCTAAGCTATTCTTATCAACGACACTGCCGGTCTGCCGGTCAAGATAAAGATATCTTACTTGGATGCTGGTTGGGTCCATGCTGTATATATAAGTAACGTATAGCCTGTGGTGTTCGTAGCTTTCTTTCATAGAATAATCCGGACCATACTTAATGAGTTCACTCGATATCGAATCAAGATCTTTCTTCTGATCAACGGTAAGCAAATTCTTATTCAGGTTGTCTGTCCGCAAAGATTCAAGTTTCCAGAGCATCGCATTGTAATACAGGTCGTATTCCTGTGTCCCCGCCAGGAGCTTGCGTAGTTCATGAGTACTGTAATCCTCATAGGCGATATCCCCGGTTGCCCGGTCGAGGTAGATATTACTGCTATCCCCCGCCGAGATCGTTGTTCTGTTCATCCGGGCTTCGAAAGGAAGCCCCTGGCCGTTGGAGTCAATAAACTTAACCGTAGTGGCCGGATCCATGATCGAACTGTAAAAGGATTGTAATTCTTCGGTAAGCATGATCGTCCCGGTGCCGGAAACGAGCATCTGGTGCACTGCGGGGTTGACCGCCATATGATAGTTATCGTTGATGTAATCCGTAAGTTTAACGATCGTGCCGTGGCCGAGAATATAAGTAAGCAAGATGGCGATGGAGAAAATCGTTCCCGCGACAACGGAAAAACTGGCCTCTTCCGCCGGCGCTGTTGAGCCTTGCGCTTCCCAGCCCTTCGGATCAATAATGACTTTCTCCCCCACTCTCTCCGCTTCTGCCTTTAATTTTTCCTGAATGTCCTCAGGAAAAAGAGCCACTATTCTTTTAGCGTCTTCTCCACCGAGTTGATAGGTCATTAAAAGCAAGTCGGCAATGGGCTGCGCTCTAAGACACTTGATCGGATCAGTTACTAAAATCGCAGGGCGGCCGAAAACACCCTGATTGAAAATCAAGGAAATATTTGTCGCTAAGAATTCACTGAGCACTTTCCGCTGCTCAAAACTCAACTTATCGCTCTCCGAGGTGATCTCTCCGCCGTCTTTCTTTACGACTTTGTTGTGCGCGGGATCGTCGGTCGTGGCCGCGTGAGAAGTCAACGCCCCGCTATCGGAAAACTTCGCTTTGTTGCCCACAATGTCCTTTACCCTGATCAAGTTAACGGTCATCCCCGCGCGATTTGTGAATTGCGCCGGCAACACCTCAGGCAGTTTTGCCAGGGCCGTCAGGGCGTTGTTACTTAAACTGCCTCCGTCCAACTTGGCCGGAGGTATGACAAACTTCATCCCTCCGCTGACATAATTGCGGATATCCATGCCGCTGGCTGAAGTGACGTTCTCCTGAATGTTGTACTCGCCTTTATTGAATGAATCGCGGTAAGCATTGAAATAGGTATCTTTGCTCCAGGGGGATGAAGACGTGAGTCCCTGGAGGTCGCGGGAATCGATTCGAATAGAATACGGAGACGCTGTCCCGGATTTTTTCTGTTTGAACCACTGGCTGAAAATAAGCGAATAATAAACCTGGCGCAAGGCGGCGTACTTCTTCGAAGAATTGATCTCTTTGGTCACCGCGGGAATGACCAGCTCGCGCATCAGCCCGGAGGCATAAGCGTTGAGCTCATTAAACCGGGCATCCTTGAAATCAAAAGCTGAGGAATCCTTAAGGTAATCCTGTTCAAGCATGACCTTGAGCTGAGCCTTGTAGACATAGGCGCCGGTAGCGGTCTCAGAAATGATGATCTCGCCGGGAACGATCCAGGGCCGGGAAAGAGTCGGGATACTGACGTTTTCTGACCCGAAAAGTTCTTCGGCTTTCTTGTAAAGCCGGTCCCAATAAAGCCGGCCTTGCTTGGTATTGGGAGAAGTATACAGGGCGGTGTCTTTCTTGAGCTGGAGGTCGGCTTCGAGCATAACCTTGCCCATGTCAGTCTTGGCCAGGTCGCGATCGATGACATTGTCCGGGGCATCCGGCCTGAGGTTGACCCAGAAAGCCTCGTTAGGCAAACTCAACCCGATCAGGAAATAACGCAAAAGTTCGGGAGACTGTTGTTCGATCTCGGACTGCTGGCGCAGGTTGCCCTTGTCGAAAAGCAAGTTCAAGCTGTTATCGGATTCCAGCGACAAATAACGCAAATGAAGCGGCCGGTATTTTTCCATGGCTCCGGCCAGAAACGGGTTGCCAACCGGCTGCACGGGAATAGCAAGCTGGGCAAATCCGGTTTGCTGAAAAAACAGGCTGGAAACGATAAATAATGAAATAATTTTCCTGAACATGAGCTTCCTCCAATTGATAAAAAAAACCACGGACTCAACATTTAATGTCGAGCATCGTGGCAATATAATTTATGTTAAATTATAGCACAAGAAACCGGTTATTTCAAGGCGGAAACCGGTATTTTTTTCATGGAACCGGAATGGTAAAACTTGAAGGTCTTAGCCTAAGGATCAGTCCGGCAAGGCCCGTAATTACAAAGCCCGCCTTCGGCAACGATCGTCGCCACCGGATCAGAACTCTTTTCAACCTGGCCAAAACAATCGATGCAGATGAACAGGAAAATGATGCTTAAAACGATCTTCTTTTTCATTATTTCTTAAGCAGTTCCTCGATCGGCTTTCCTCCGAGATAAAGCCCTTTGATCACCGCGTTTCCGTTTTTTACGGCTACGAGGATGAACCCGTCTTGCTTGTTCCGGGCATTATGGCTGCGGTACAACTCTTCGGCTTTCGGGGCTTTGTTTTCCTGCAAATAATACTTGTCCAGCGGCACCTCTAAATAAACATCGTTCTTGTACAAATGAGACACCCGGCACCTTAAATACGGAGCTGATGACGGAGCAACCGCGGAAATTTTGGCGAGCCGGGCAAATCCATCCGGATCTTTCTCGAGCAAGACGAACACGGTTTGCCCGCCAGTAACTTTGACATTATCCGGTTTATCCAGGTGCGTAGTTTCGATACCTAAAGCCACGTACCGGCCGCGAAAGGCGTCGAAGGGATCCATCGGCGCGGTTTTAAACTTGAACTCCTGCCCGGTGGCGATGATATTTTCCTGCTGAACAATCAACGAAACCGGCACCGCGATCAGGATAACCGATAAAACGGAAAAAAGGATCAGGATCGTTTTTTTCTTATTCATTAGCCCCTCCCCTGCGCCGGATAAACAAAGTGTTAGCTGCCAGGAACCCTATCCCCAGAAATATCAGCACCAGCCCCTTGATCACCAGGTTGATATCGCTGTCGAAAAACCGCAGCGCGATCAAAAGCGCCAAAAGCAAAAGGCCTTCATTAAGGATACGCAGCTTATTCGTTCTCACCCCGGACTGGATCCGCTCCAGGCAGTAAACCAGGAAATAAATATTGCACAATATCATTGCCGCGGCACGGAAACTGAAAGCCGCGATGGCCACGATCGGAGCCGCCCCGAGCAACACGTCGCTTAATCGCTTCTCTTTGACCGCCGAGACCAGGAAAAAGAGCACCTTAGCAATTCCGATCAGCAGCAGCAAATAACCCCATAAAGCATATTCGCTGTCTCTTCTGAAAAACATCCAGTCCATGTTCGACCAGGGCCAGCGGTAAGAAAGAATGATCAACAACACCACTACTCCCAGCTCGCCGATGTAATAAAACGGCTTCTGCCAATCCCGGATAGCCGAAAAAAAACGATGGGTTCCCGCCAGATACATCGCGGCGAATATAATCGGAAGACTGATCATCCACAAATGCGGCAAGATATTGCCCAGGAGTAAAGAAGTGAACAAAGCCGTGCTTATCGCCAAAAACACCGAAAGCAGGTTCAAGCGCACCTTAAAGCTGTCCCTTTTGAGAATATAAATAAAATGCGGTGCGATGACAGCAATAAGCGGCCAGTAATATAAAGCTAACCCCGTATCTCCCCAGATATGCCCGATCGCCCAGCAGGTTATTCCGATGACATAGATGATCCCCGGGACCGTCACCGCGGCCAGGTACACCAAGGGCAGCGAAAGCAGCATCCAGGTCAGAACGAACGACTGCCAGGATCCGGAAATATTGTAAGTCTGGCAGATGAGCGAGATCGAAGCACCGATCATCAAGGTCAGAAACGCAGTGGTCGATTCCTTCAGCTGGTCTGAAGCCCGGTCCTTGGCCAGCGCCCAGCCGGTCAAAAGGATACCGATGACCACCGGCGCCAAAGACAACACCGTGCGCGTAGAACGGCTGAACTGGTCCCAGTTGTGGGCGATCAAAGAGATTATCCCCAGGCCGATCAACAATGACCCCACCACGCTGGAGATGATCAAAAAAGTGTTTTTCTTCCCCCGCTCGCTGAGCTGGCCGTAATAGTCTTTGATCCGCCCGGCGTTTTCCTGGCTAATGATCCCTTTACCCACCAATATTGGAAGTTCCTGGTACAACCACTTCAAGTTCCTTCCGTTCATAGCCCGCCTCTCTTTTTATTTTGCCTCGTTACTCAACGGTCATTTTCTTAGTCATCTGTCCGGACTGGCTGCAATATGCGGTGATCTCCAGGACGTCTCCTTTTTTCGTGGTAATAAAATCGAAACTCACCTCGTGAGTCGATAGACTCGTCTGGGAGGTATAATCCTTTACCGCTGCGATTTTTCCGTTCAAACTCACTTCGATCTTTTTGATATAATGCTCTTCAACATCCGGGACGGTATGGTTAATTATCAGGTCTATCCCCGTTTCTTTGACCACGACATATATTTTCTCGGGATTGTGACAAAAGGCATTGGCGGAAGAAATAAAAATAAAAGCTAACAATAACATTAAAATTCTCATCTACACCTCCTTAAAAATCCGGGGACGCTTCTCTAGTTTTCAAAAGCCCGGAAGCGCCACCTAGTCTTCTCTATCCGGGTTTTCTTTTCCTGAACGAAAATTCTTAAGCCATCTATAAATGCCAGCCATGAATAGAACGTTGAGCACAATGCCCAGCGCAATATCCCACCACACCGCGTATTTCATCCAGTTGTCAAACATCGCAACCTGTTGAGACTGATGAAACCGGCTAAAATCTCCGTACGATCTAAAAATATACACTACCCATAAAACAACCAGAATAATGTTAAAAACAACAACCGCGCCCACAAAGAATATGGCGTTTTCTTTGAATGTATTTGGACGATTCTCTTCTTGCTGTTCTTCTTGATCGCTCATCATAAAATAAAAACCGCGTAAAAAATGCAACCCTCAATTTTTGATTATACACTTCCGGACGCGCATTTCAACCAAAAAGGCGCCAAAGTATTCCGGCGCCTTTTGAAATGAATGAAACCTGCCTCTTAATTTTCCTGCTTGAGCTTGGGGATTTCAAACTCCTGGCTGAGGTGAACGTGGCAATATCCTTCATGATTGTAAATACTTAAGATATGCGAGCACCCGGGGTGTTTACATTTCCTGCCCTTAAGCGATGTCCTGGTTTTTTTCATATCTCTTCACCTTTTTTTGTTCAGCTAAAATAAAAAAACCGCCCAAAGGTTAGCAGTCTTCTTCGTGCGGTCCTGTTAGCTAAAGATTTTCTAATCTTCTACTTAATGTGATTTATTATATCACACTTCCCGGGATAAGCAAGCACTAATCCGCCGGCACTTCAGAGGGAACATTTGCCGATTCAAGAGGGGCGCTTCCCGGTTCAAGAGGCGCGCCTCCCTGATCTTTTTTAGCCTGTTTTCTTTGCAGCTTTTCTTCCCTTTTCTTTTTCTGCGCCTGTTCCCGCTGAAATTTCTTATATGAATAATTTTCTCTAGCCAAAAAATCCTCCCTTTTGAAAAAACTAGGGGACGCTTCTATGGTTTTTGCTTCTTCGGGCGTCCACCCTTAGATTTTATTTCTTTTATCCCATAATCTTTACGCAACTTGCTGACAAAATCCTCGCTTCCGATAAAAACCTGACTGGCAAGTCGATTAGAATCAATTATACTGCTATCCACCACAAATTCAACGTATCTTTTTCTTCTTTCCAAGCTATGGTCCGCTAAACCCAGGAAAATAGGGCTGTCACTGATCACCGCATCCGGCTTGCCGCAGGCATAATGCCTGTAGCTGCAGAAAACATATTCTTCCGGTAACCTTACAATCCCCGCGCGCACAGGATTAAGCTCTATATATTTACCACATTGCAGCAGATAAAACTCGGTTTCAATAATATTACTTTTGTATCTTCCCTGCCAAACATGACCACAATAGTCGTGAATTTTTTTATAATAGTTAAAATACATCAAATTAAGCTGCTTCATGAATTTAGACAGATTACTCGCAACCGTAAGCCAAACAATCAGATGGATATGATTATTCATAAGACAAAATAGGAGCGGTCGCAATTTGCGACCGGTTCAGAAACAAGAAAGGCGCCGGGGTGGTTCGGCGCTTGGGAAAGATTATATTTGTAACTTGATCTAATGGCTGGGGTTGGGTACAGCGTCTATAATTCTTCTATAATTCTTACCTCAGCAGCCTCTGGGCCAATTGATGCAACTGGGTATTGGCTAAAGCCAGCACCTTCTTTTTTACCACGCGCGAGAAATACTCTTTTTCCGTTTTAGTCAGTTTTTCGCTCTTCAGTTTTTTCAGGAACAGCTCTTTCTGTTTGGGCGCAAGAACCTGGGACAGCGCCTGTTCAAAACCAAGCTCTTCCTTAGTAGACAAGAGATCCTTCATACTCGATTGTTTCTGGAGAAAATAACTGTTAAACGTCGTCTTCAAACGTTGACTGGACATAAGACGGTGTCGCAGATGAAGGTTTTCTCCTGATCTAAAAGCGTTAAAATAAACATCGAACTGACGCCGGCCTTCGTTATTAAGCGAAGAATATAATTTATCCGTCCAGGAAAATTTCAGATCCAGAGCCTTATAAAGCGCGAGCGACATCGCCACCAATAAGCCGAAATCTAATTTATCGAAAGAACCCTTAAGCCGGCTTTCGGTTTTCTCGTAGTCGAACATCCCCATTTCCGCGCTAAAAACCAGTACCGTGGGAAAACCTTCCCAAAAGCGCAAATCTCGCGATTTAACCAGCTCCGCCAAGGTCAGATTAGCATCTGACTCTTCGGTCACTTCCATAAGCGGAAAACCAAGGTTGCCCAACCTCTTTACCAGATCATTTCTCTTCACGATACAATCCTTTCTTCCTTACTAAGCTAAAAAAATGTTCCCAATTCTTAATGACATTACCTTGCGATACATCGTATGAGGCGGTCTCCCGGAACCGCGCGTCCAGCTTCTTCCAATCGATCTTTTTTATTTCATGCTTTACCAACATCAAACAATCATCGATATCCACCTTAGTCGCCCTAAAGAGTTTAGTGATAATGATGTCGTACGAATTAAGCACGCCAAGGTAAATATGGCTGAATTCCTTGACCAGCGCGTGTCTGTTTTTTTCTAAAGGCGAATCCAGCAGTCCGGTAGTATGGATCCCCTGACCGCGGAACAGGTCAAAGACAAACCCGTCATCCCGGGCCCATCCCCACCCTGTGACGTGCTTATAACCAAGTCCAGGCAAAATCTTCATCAGATAATCGTGCTCCTTTTCCACCGGAACGATCAAGTCAATGTCTTTAGTCGACTCTTTGATACCCAAGAGCGTCATTGCCGTTCCACCGCAGGCTAT
The DNA here is from genome assembly GCA_026387435.1 of Candidatus Omnitrophota bacterium. Lineage (GTDB taxonomy): Bacteria > Omnitrophota > Gorgyraeia > Gygaellales > Profunditerraquicolaceae > JAPLLS01. Next base: position 15,511 of record JAPLLS010000040.1, on the reverse strand, counting down.
CAGCCTGACTTTACGCTTCAAAAAGCTATCCCAGGCCGCAAGCGTGTCCAACAACCCTGCTCTATCTATTCTGTACTTATTCATACAATTAATTGTATTAAATTATACATCTATCTGTATAAAAGTATACAATATATATTGAATTTGTCAAGTAATATTGCTTCGTCCGTATTTTTCCCTCAATCCTTTACAATTCGGGATTTCTTGAAATAAATAGAAGCGTTGTTAATGCTCACTAATTAGGTAACTCTTTTGGTATAATATAGCCAAAGGAGGCAAGATAAATGACAAACTCATCTTCGCCGTCAAGGCGAATGAGCGCATCGATCTGCTCCTGGTCATAGGCGCCGATCGCGCAGGTGCCGCAGGAAACAACTTCACAAGCCAGATAAAGATTTTGACAGACGTGGCCAGCATCCACGGCAATGGCTTTTGCCGATACCGGGCCGTAACGCCACTCCATGCGGTAAGGAATAGCGGCCCAGGCAAAAACTACCCCTGCAGTATTGATAAACTGCTGGCCCATACAAGCCGGAGCGATCTTGGAAGCAAGACCATCATCCAGGAATTCTTCGACTAACTGGTGTTTGGTGGATAGATAACGATATACGCCCGGCTGTAAGTTCTCGCAATCTTATACGCACAAATACGTCTCCATTGCATGCCGGGCCCCTGCAGAAGGAACTGTGCGCATGGTGTAACCCTCGCCTTTACGCACCACTCCCTGGGTCGCCCAGAGCAGGAATGATAACTCTTCCAAGAGCAAAGGTTTTTTTAGAAAAGCCCGCTGACTCCTGCGCTTTTTGATCGCGCTGACCAGGTCAATATTCTTAATATTCTTCCACTATTTAGGCTTAAGAAGTGTGACCACCCTTTGGCCCGCTAAAACCGGCTTCTCCACTTCAGGAACCGGTACTCCTTTAGCCTGGTCTGTCTGCGAAAAATCAAATTCTTTTCTGAGGCTGTCTTTGAGAAAATCGCGTAATTTACGAAAATCTGCGTTCATTTTAGCCGGATATCCTTTCACCCTTTGTTTTCTTTCGCCTTCATTGTTAAACTCTATTTGCGTTCTTTCACAAAAAGCGGTAATGACGCTTTCTGTTGCCCATCAATTGCTAAATCAATCGAATACTGCCCAAATTTTTCCAGTTTTAATGCTTGAATGTTCAGAATCAAATTTGCCGAACCAGAACTTTGCTCCTCCGGAAAATTCATGGTTATAGCACCCTGTGCGGGAGGAATAACATTTTTCCCGTCAATATCAACGAACTGAACTATTACTTTATGCTCCCCCCGCTCAATTCTTTCAAATCTAACTCTCAAAGCAATGGCACATTGGGGATGAACTATCGGGATTTTTGTAGCCCCGATCGTATCAAACGCACCAAGCATACTAAGTTTTCCAAAGTCTGCAATCGCAGCATCACACAAAGCGAATATTTCTATTTGCATTTTCAACCTCCTTTTAAATACTTATTGTTTTTCAACTAGTTCTATTATGATTATACCGCTGTAAACCTCGCACCTCAACCAAAAAGGCGCCGGTGTGTTTCGGCGCCTAGCATGGAAGGAGTGTTGTAACTCTTGTATTCTCACTGGCCCGGAAGGCCAAGGGTGTCACTTTGGGGAACGTCCCCTTATTCTTATAGCGAAGGAAAAAACAGTTTGAACGAGGTGCCGACGCCTTTCTCGCTTTTCAACTCAATATTCCCTTGATGCGACTTGACGATGTTATAGGCGATAGCAAGCCCTAAGCCCGTTCCTTCTCCGGGTTCTTTCGTGGTAAAAAAAGGGTCGAATATCTTTTCCACGTGCTCCTGAGGGATCCCGATCCCGGTATCTGAGATCGTGACCGAAACATTCTTTTTGTCCGGTTCAAGATCGGTCTTCACTGTTATGACGCCTTCGCGCGGGTCATTGCGCTGAGCTATGGCCCATCGGGCATTATTGATCATATCAAAGATCACCTGCTCGACAAGCTGGATATCCCCCCGCATAAGGGGCAGATCGTCCTTGAATTCGACGCGAAGAACGATATTCTGGAGTTTTAATTCTTTTTCCACAAGCGGGATGATGTCGTCGACGGCGTCATTCAAAGAAATTTGCTCGAATATCCCTTTAGAGGCATGGGAAAAATTCAACAGCGACTGCGTTATATTGACGCAACGCAGGGCGGAGATCTCGACATCTCTTAATATGTTCTTGAATTCTTCCAGGTTGAAATCTTTTTTCTCTTTCGCCATCAGCGTGATCAGCTGAACATTGTTCAGGATGCCGGTCAGGGGATTATTGATCTCATGCGCCACCCCTCCCGCCAAAATGCCTACTGAAGCCATCTTCGTCGATTGGACAAGCTGGGCATGGGTCTCTTTGAGCCTTTCGTAGGCGTCCGCCAGTTCTTTTTCCGCCTTCTTGCGCTCGGTGTTATCTCTGAAGATCCTGATCATACACGTTTTTCCGGAGAGTTCGATTGCCGCTACGCTGATATCGGCGAAGAAGACACTGCCGTCTTTTCTTCGCACCGGCAAATTTTCAGCGATTAGGATCTCGCCCCTCAGCTGCCGCTCAAAATGCTCTATTACCGAAGGCAGGTCTTCCTGAGGATGGATGTCACTGACGCCCAGTTTCATCAATTCTTCCGGCTCATATCCCAGCATTTCGCTTATCTTCTTATTGCACAAGATGAACTTTTGAGTCTGCGCGTCGGCAATGAGTATGCCGTCGTTCGCATTATTAAATATGGTTTTGAATCGCTTTTCGGATTCTTTTAAGCTATCCTCCATCTCTTTCCGTTTTGAGATATCACGGACAATCGCCTGGATATATTGCTGTCCTTTTAAAATAATGCTGTTGAGGCTGACTTCCGCTGGAAACGGCGTGCCGTCATATTTCGTATGCACCCATTCAAAAAATTGCGGCTGGCCCCGTAATGCGGCATTGATCTTTTCCATCGCCTTCTCTGGAGAAAACCTTCCATCCGGCTGGGCCGGCGGAGAAAATCTGTACGGAGGCTGGCCGATGATCTGTTCCCTTGTACAGCCGAACATCTCCAGCGTCTTTGGATTGCAGTCGATAAACATTTCTTTCTTCATCAGGAAAATAGCGTCATTGGCCAAATTAAAGAGCTGGCGGTATTTTTCCTCGCTCACCCTGAGTTCCTTTCTCTGCCGAAGAAATCAAGTATCCTGATCCTCATATCGTCCTTTTTTCGAACCGCGCGTATATTTTGATTCTACCACTTCTGGCCTGCCCCTACAACATAAAGGGCGCGAAGTTTCGATCAATCTTTTTGGAAGCCGATCGGCGGTTTCTTAGGTTCAAGAGACGGGGGCGACTCGGGCACTGGCTCCAGCAGTTTCTTGATCGCTTCGAAGATGAGCTGGATCTTATCATCGTGGGTGTCGTACTTTTTCTCCAGCGCGGCGATCTTTTCGGCCAGGTCTTTGTGGGTTAGTAAGAGCTCCTTTAGTTTGACGAAAGCGCGCATGATCATGATGTTGACCCGGATGGCCCGCTCGCTGTTCAGGACGCTGGAGAGCATGGCTACGCCTTGTTCGGTGAAGGCGTAAGGAAGATATTTTATATTCTTACCTTGCTTTCCCGCACCTAAATTCCTAACATCTTGTCCTATCGTGAGTTCTGAATTCAAGGTCACAAATTGTGACCTTGAATCTATAACTTCATGTGTGCCATATGGTTGCCAACATGAGGTCGCAATTTGCGACTTCAAGTTGCTAACCTCTTGTCTAGTAAGAAGAAACATAAAGTCACCTGGGAAACGCTGAATGTTTCTTTTCACTGCTTGATTCAAAGCCTTAATCGAAACGCCATACAACCGGGCCAGATCCTTATCCAGCATTACCCTCTGGCCTCTGATCATCAAGATTTTCGTAGCTATTAATTCCACAGACAATGCTAAAGTCATATTTTCTTCTTTTTTGTCTACCGAAACATATCACAGTTTGTGATATCCTCTACTTTAATAGACGTTTAAAAGTATAAAATCTAACACAAATATTTCAAATAAAAAAGGCGCCGGGATGTTCCGGCGCCTTAGGAAATATTATATTTGTAACTTGATCTAATGGCTAGGGTTGGGTACAGCGTCTATAATTCCTAGGGTATAAATGTAGGTGCGCTTGGGGTTGTCGATGTTTTTTTGGGCTACTTCTTGGAAGGCTTGGGCGACTTTTTTCGGGCCGCGCTCTTGGATGAGGGTGATGATCTCTTCTACTACCCGGGGATCGTTCTCCTCGAAGACGATCGCGGCGTACTGGCGGGCTTGGGCGTACTGCTTGGGGCCGTACTTGGTTTGGAGCTGGGCCAGGTCCTGGTCGCGCTGGGCGGGGTCGTAAAGGTCGAGCAGTTTGTACATCTTCGGACGGCGGGTGTCATAGGGCTTGTTGCCCAGCTGGTCGTAACGGGCCTCGAGCAGACGGCTGTGGCGCAACTCTTGCATTCCTTTGATGATCACATCCTGGCCCACCCCGCCGCATTGGCGGGTAATGGTGAGCACACTTTTCGACCAGAAGGGCTTGATGTCGCTGTCCGCGGTGTAAGCCAGATTGATCAAATAACAAAACTTGGCCCGTAGGGACAATTGGCGGCTCCAGCCCCGCTCAAAGTATTCCCCGGGGATGAGCAGCTGCTTCTCATTGGGGAGCTGATAAGGCTTTTGCGGATCCTCATAATCGAGCAAAGTTATGGCCGGCTCCTTACCGTAACGCGGCTGGAAGCGGATCAGTTGGAATTTATCCTCCAGCTTGCGGAGCAGATCGTTGATCTGGCGGCGATAATTCTCCGGGGTCCAGCCTTGGTAGATCCCTAGATATTTTGCCGCGTCATCATAGAAGAAGTTCACCTGGCCCTGGGCGTCGCCCGCGAACTTCCACAAAAGGTACAAATAGAGGTCAAAAGCCCGCTCGGCCTGCTCCTTGACCAGGAACGGCCCGATCCCCGGATCATCCAAAAAATGCCGACTGATCCCCACAGAATTGGCCCTGGGCTCGAGTAATTTTGGCACACTCTCGTCGATCTTGATGGTTTGGAAATATTCCAGCATTTCTCGCGCCAGCTCCGGAGACTCGATCTTGACGTCAGTCTCGATATTGTTGTCAAAAGAATTCTCGGTCCAGTTGGTGCTTCCCAGGATAACCGTCTTTTGGTCGATAACCACAGCCTTGGCGTGGGTATAACGCGCGGGCTCATCATAACGCACATCCACCCCGGCATCTTTGAGCCGGCGAAAAGCGTTAGTGCTTTTGATCCGGGGATCCCAGGACACATAATCCACATTCTGGTCGAGGACCACCCGCACCTCCACCCCGCGTTTGGCGGCCTCGATGAGCAGACCCACCAGCTCCCCTGGCTTGGACTGCTTGCTGGCCGAAGATTCCACGGTAAACATGACCAGATAGATCGACTTGTTGGCCTGGGCAATGGCCTGCTTGACCGCGGGGAAATACCTGGTGCCGCTGATATTCTCGACCTGGGCCTCGTAACAAAAAACCCTCGAGGTCAAGGTTAGGACCACAAGGGCTGCTATGAGAAGCGTCTGTCTCCAGATTACGGATCTGATCATAGTTTTTCCGTTAAGTAGCTAATTCTCTGGGTACAAAATCCACGCGGACGTAAGCCTGCAATGCCGCGGCGACTCTGATCAATGTTTTAAAATTGAGGCGGGTATTGCGGGTATCTTCTATGCGCGATATTGTCTGCTGACTGGAGTTGATTCTTCTGGCAAGTTCCTGCTGAGTGATCTTCCTTTCCTTGCGCAATCGGGCGATCTTATAGCCGATATGCAGTCGTGCGGCTTCTTCATCATAGGCTTTACGAAAATCCCGGCTTTTCCGATACTGTTCCTCGGCATACTGGCCTATAGTTTTAGGAGTTATGGCTTTACTCTTGTTTTTGCTCATGGTAATCTTACTCTTCCTTGCTTAACCAGCCTCTCAAAATTTAACCGCCGCTCTTGGGCGATCAACTTATCATTTTCAGGGACCTTTGCCGTTCTTTTGATGATCCCATGCAATAACACGATATAATCCTTGAACATATACGCGTAAATCACTCTAACCTTATCTTTAACGAACTGAACCCGTAACTCGTATAAACCGTTCTCGAGATAATCCACTAAAGGCCTGCGTGCCTCGCGCCAATGTTTTCCCAGAAACTCGATCCTGGCGGTAATCTTAGCTTTAGCACTCGCGTCCAGACGATCTAAAAAGTTTTCAACAGGACTATTGCCCTCTTCGTCTACATAAAATATCGTCTTCTTGTGCGCGACGCTCTTATCCATTTAGAGTATACAATAAATATGATGTTAATTCAAGCTATTTTACATTTATTATGATGTAAGTATTCTTCCGTCTCCGGAACATGTCCGGATCTTTTTTCCTTCTACTATAATAGACGCGGGAAAAACCAAAATCTAACACAAATATTTCAAATAAAAAAGGCGCCGGGGGTGGTTCGGCGCCTGGGAAATATTATCTTTGTAACTTGATCTAGTGGCTGGAGTTGGGTACAGCGTCTATAATTTCTATAATTTACGAAGGGCTTTCTCCACTTCCGGATTATCTTTTATTTCCTGGTGGATCCGCTCCCTGATCCAATTCCTCATCATCGTCTGATACTTATAGCCCCGGACTCCGGCGATAATTTTAGCAAGACAGATCTGACTTGGTTCCATACGCAAAGTGATTGAATTCTTCTTTTCCCTGTGCTCCTCAGCCGCCTTCTTAAGCAATTCGAGAGTGAACTCAAACGGCTGTTTCTCCTGAGTAAATTCCCCTTTAAACTCCAGCGGGCTATGCTTACTCCAGAATCTCACTTCTTCTTTTTCGCTTTTGAATTGGGGGATTTTATTTTTCATTTTAATCACCGTCGTTTATTATACAATTTTCTCTCAGACCTTGTCATATTGCGAGCCGTGACTACCCGGATTAATCCATGTTCTTTCACTTCAAACACAATAAACAAATATCTGCCTTCGCCGGTAACTCCAAAGGCGCAATATCGTCCTTCTCTGCCCTTATAATAAACCGGTTCATCAAATAATAAAACTTCCTCAACCTCATAATCCCGGACTCCATGTTCATGGATATGCTCTAAATTACCCGGATCCCATTCAAAACCCCTGATTTGGATCAAACTATCACCTTCTGTTTAAAGTATGACACAGTGTAACTACATTGTCAATACTTTTTATCTTGTTAGAAATAAATAGAAGCGTCCCCATTATTTTACTCCTTGGAGAAGCCGATCGGCGGCTTCTTGGGCTCGGGCGGCGGTTCAAGCAGCTGTTTGATCGCTTCGAAGACAAGCTGGATCTTTTCATCGTGGGTGTCGTACTTTTTTTCCAGGGCGGCGATCTTTTCGGCCAGGTCTTTGTGGGTCAGCAGGAGTTCCTTGAGTTTGACGAAGGCGCGCATGATCATGATGTTGACCCGGATGGCCCGCTCGCTGTTCAGGTCGCTGGTGAGCATGGCTACGCCTTGTTCGGTGAACGCGTAGGGGAGATACCTCCTACCTCCCCGTTTTGAGGTTCCATAATGGAACCTCAAATTCTTAACCTCCTGTGCCGCAAGATGTTCGTCGTTTGAGGTCACAATTTGTGACCTCAAGTTGCTAACCTCTTGTGCCGTAAATGGTTCGATGTTTGAGATCGCAAATTGCGATCTCAAACTCATAACTTCTTGTCGTGTAAGGAGAAACATAAAGTCTTGCGGAAAACGCTTGATATTTCTGTTGACCTGCTCATTAAGCCTTCCAACAGAAACCCCATATAGCTTTGCCAGATCCTTATCCAGCATTACTCTCTGGCCTCTTAGCATCAGGATTTTCGTAGCTATTAGTTCCACGGACTGCGCACTAGTCATATTTTCTCCTTTCTCACTAAGTTGGCTATCACAGTTTGTGATATGTTCTACTATAATAGACGTACAAAAGGTGAAAATCTAACATAAATATTTCAAATATAAAAAAGGCGCCGGGGTGTTCCGGCGCCTTGGGTATTATGTTTGTAACTTGATATGATCGTTGGGGTTTGGTACAGCGTCTATAATCTTTGGAGGGCGAAGGAGGAGAGTTTGGCGGTGTAGGTGTCGAGGTTGTGGTGTTGGACACCGATGTCTTTGGCGGTGGTAAGGGTCACTCTTAGTAAGTTCCAGGAGCGGTACAATTCGGGACATTCGGTCTGGACTTTGGCGTCGCTGTTGGATTTTACGTGGGTTAACCAGCGAAGGTCGCCGTGGTGGCGGTATTTTTTATAATTCTCGAGCAATGTCTTGATCTTATTATTCTTGATCTTAGCGGAGCCCAGCCAGAATATCGGCATCATGATAGCGGTAAAGGGCAAGAACGGGACGATGTCATAGGCGTTAATGATCCGGTAGATGGGGGATTTTATTTTATCGCCGAACTCCTCATTGCCGACTTTGGGGCTGCCGAAGGTGTAGCAAGCGGCTAAATTGTCGGAATTGATCGCGCTGGCGGCGATCAAGGCCAACGCTCCGCCCAGCGAATGGCCGGTGATGTACAGGGCGTGATCCGCGAGTTGACGCGCCGCGGGAAGGAGCTCCGGTTCAACCCGCTGAAAAGCCTGTTGAAATCCTTTGTGCACTTGCGCGCCGTTTTCACCGGTTTGCATGACCACATATAGATCGGCGACAGCGTCAAGAAACCTTTCCAGGGTATCGCCCTGGGTCTGCGTTCCGCGGAAAGCTAAAACCGCCATCTTATCCGAATTTCTCCGGGCTAAAAACGCCTGCGTCCCCTGGCGATCAAAAGTTCTAACCAACTCAAAGTCAGCTTCAGCTAAGGCCGCTTTTAGTTCCGAATCATCCTTCTCAAAAGAAAGGTAGGCCAACTTAGACATTACAGCCATGAGCCAGGCGGTCCGGTCACTGTAGGCGGCGCGTTTTATCGGAGGAGTGAGAAGTTCTTTAAATTCGAAATACTTATTGCTCATCGCATTACCATCACCTTTCAACTTCAATAGTTATAGCCATCACTCCGAAAGGCAACTCTTTCTTCTCTTTCTCATTGATCGTATACTGCCACTCGTCATAATCGAACGCTACAGCGAAACAGCGATCCACTACTTTGCCGTCGAACTTGACTACGAACCCGCCGTCGGACATATTATCTCCTCCTACTTAAAAAATCAAGAAACGCACTCCTGTTTTTTCAGTTTTATTTAAATTTTTCAAATCTAAATTACGTCTTTAGGTCTTGGCCATATCAAAGCTGCGCGCTTAAAAAGCTCCTCAGAACGAAATTCAATTGCTTTTTCATCCCACATATTAACACTATATAGCAATTGTTGATTAATAGATAATAGGGAAGATTTTAGTAACTCTGACTTCTTGATCTCCCATGCACTATTTGAAATGCTGGAATTAAGCGGTTGAGTAAGAATTGTTAGATTTCCAAACGTGTGCAATAAAGAATTCCTATTACGAGTTGCAATAGCTATCCCTTCTTCTGGCTGGCTAGCCCATAGCTCTGCTTGTGTCATGCCTTTGGATCCATCCGGTAAAGGCCAATTTTCAGTCCAATTCTGCGGTAAAATATGTTCTACAGATAAAGGAGAATCAATGGTAATTTTCTCTGTTTTATCCGTAATAAAAGAGGCATTTAGTCGTTGCAAAATATGGGTCAACTTTTCGTTAGTAAATAAGTGATACGCCTCATGACTTTTCCATGCCTCATGGAAAGCATCATCTTTAGGCCACTCTCCAGATTCCCCGAATAGCTCCGATAGATATTTATGAGCGTTTTCAAAAGTAGTGCCCTTTTCTTTCAAATAGACTATCATACTAAGAAAAATGCGATTGTACCTTTTAGCGGTAAATCCACACACTGCGCGTCTAAATAAATAAGATTCAATAATAACCGATATTCTTTGCAACTCAACAACAGGCATTCCAGAGTCGAGGAGAAAAAGAATTAATGGGTAAACAGTACTATTATCAAAACTTTTAAGAAAAGAAAGAAAAGAAAAAATACTGTCATCCTTTTTAGGTTCAATAATTCGTCTAAAGTCATCGCCCTGTCTTGCGAGAGCAGCTAATTCTTCACGAATTGTTTTAAATGGTCGCTGCCTATCAATCCACCACTTATATTCAACAAATAAGTGTTTAATCGGAATATCAACAGCTCTGCGACTAGAAAGGAAATGCTGCATAAACAAATCGCTCCTAGGACGCATCAAACGCCCCTGACTGACTTCATGCCTCCAAAATAAATCATCAAATCTTTGCCAGTATTCTTTATAGAGATCCTCTGGGGACTCCCCATTACGAGCAGCTCGCAAAAATATAAAATTCCTAAGCAAATCAGCTGGAAGCAATGGTTCTCCTCTAGCATTTAACGTTTCAAAGATAACTTGAGCATCATCTTCTTGATCCAAATCTACAACTACAACATGTAGAGAATTTTTTAAAGCCTGTAAACATTCATCTAAACGATTCGCTAGCGGTGAATCACCTCCGCATGGCGTCTCTGAAGCAGTACCAAGAAAATAATCGGAAAACTGATTATAAAAAAATATGTAGGCTTCTACTATGCGGGGACGAGGTTCCGGTTTTCTTTTATGAGGACGATATTTTAAAGGATATAGTTTCATCAAATCATGTAAAGCCCCAGAAGTCATAACATTGCTAAAATCAACTCTATCTAATTGCGTAGGCCAAACCTTAAATTTATCCACCTCAGGATCAGCCATCATACCCTTATTCAGTGTAAAGGAATCACATTCTTTTGCCAAATCATCCAGTCCTTGTTCATGACAGAAATCCCGCAAAGCGGAAAGAAAAATTTGTAGAGTAGTTAAACGTTGTTGACCATCAATAATTTGTCTTCTCTCAACATGAGTAATAGGTGTTTGTTTTTGGTCTAAAACCATGGCGCCCAGAAAATGCACTGGACCTTCTTTTCTACCCTCAATGTATTCAGTGAATTTACGAGAGATATCCTCCCAAAGTGGCTCCCATTGACGCGCTTCATCCCAAACATATTGTCGTTGAAAAAGTGGGACTTCTAGTCGAATTTTCTTTTCAAAAATAGCTAAAACAGGGATCGCATTTGCTTTCATTCCGTTCTCCTTTATTCACTATGAGTTCCTAAAAGAACTCAATAATTGAGGACACCTTTATTCCTTAAGATCACTTATCGCATTTCATACGACAAATCCCCTATAAAAACGAAAACCCACCGAATTTCGCATGCTTTGCAGCAGAGGCGCGGTGGGTATGCTATCTAAAGTATACAAAAATTCGCCCTTAATTTCAAGAACTTTTTTCATTATTTTTACCTGCTTAGTCTAACTATTCTTAGTCTGTTTACTCTATATTTCCTCCACATTAATAGACGTTGTAAGCATGAAAATCTAACAAAAATATCTAAAAACTACAGAAGCGCCCCATAGTTCCATAGTTTTAAACATTGAGTTTTTTCTCAATTTTCTCAACATAGTCTATCGCAGTCGTAAGCTGAATCGGCCAATACTTATTCTTAACAAATTCTCTTTGCTTAACAATATCCATGTCAGGTTGTATATGTTCAATTAAATCCATTTCTATCAAACTCATCACTTCCGATATAACTTTGTTGGCAGATAAGAACTTTTCAGTAGATCTTTTTTGTTTATTAAGATATCTGGAGTTGAACTCCTCTATGTATTTAGACATCTCTTCTAGATTAGTAAATTTACCTTCCGGGGAACTAATAGTAAACTCCGGGCAATCATGTAAATCCAGATGTTCGACATCAATTTTAGCCCCTTCTATCAAATCTTCATACAAACTCTCAAATGACGGAGTTTTTTCGCCTCTCACCTCTAGGCTTGTTTTCCAATTCCGCAAATTGAAGAAAACTTGCACCATCACCCTAGAACCAAATAATGGCCATAGACTGCGCTCATATCCGGCATATTGTACATACTGCTTATACAAACCTAATATATTAGTCTTAAAAATAAAACCACTCATCTTTCTATCGTGATCGATCTTGATATGTTTAGTGCAAAAGTAGTCTACAGAATAATAAACTAAGGGCACCAATACAATACCAGGAATTCCATAGTTTATATACAAAGACAGGGCAAAGAGAAAGCCAGAAATGTAAATAAATTTTGAAAAGAAGGTAGGATTTGTAAGGTAATACACCGGGACTTCTCCGGGATTTTTCATTTGCATAAGAAGCGGCTTTTGTATGTTACAATAACACAGTAAAACCCAAGTAAAAAACAAGAATGACACAACTAAAAACACCTGTGTTTCCTCCGCAAATACATAGAGAACGCAAATGATTAAGGCATGGAGAAGAATAATTACTGCAATTACAATTTTTCTATAAATGGGCTTAAAAGATAAACCACGAATATTTAACTTAAAAGATATTTCTAGAATTGATAAGAATCTCCTTTCAAGTATAGAACAAAAGAATAGATAACAGAAGAAGCATGCAGCTAAAACAATTGCGATTATTAAAATAAGCACTCAATTCTCCTGCAATTTAAGATCAACGCGTCTTAAGTTTATTCCTTCCGCCTAATTCATCAATTAAAATATTTAAAGCATCGATATTTTCATTATTGTAGTTATAATTTTCGAGGTCGCGGCATTTCATCTTAAAGCGCTCCATCTTGCATCTTTGACTTTTATCAAATAGTTTCGCGTTTTCTGGCCTTGAAAACATTATCTCTTTCCGAACGATATTTACGCTTTATCAACTCTGTTACAGGAATTCTCCTGGCAATTTCTTCGACCTTGGGCTTTTCTGCTTTCATTAATGAGCCTATCTTATCCATCAATTCTTTGGCTAAAACCGCCAATCTATTCATATCATCCACACTAATACTAACTACTCGGTTATGCATTACACTAATTTGATTAAATTCCGGGTTCTGGGACATGGGATCTTTAATATAAACCTGGGTGTAATTTTCTTCAAAGTTATTGACAGAATGAGCAACATACCTGTCTCTTAACGCCATAAATTCTTCATGATCTTTTTGAAAATTAGACTCTAAATTATTGATCAAATCTTTCGTTATAGCTCTACGCACGCCGCTGTTAAAAACTCGTCCATATTTGACTACTGCTGCAAAAGTGAAAGCTTCTCTTATGATAGAATCGTTTATTCGTGTTTTTACAAATTCACCTGCTGCTTCAACAATCCAATTTAAATCCGCCTTAATGCCTTCTAAGTCAGCATATCTATTAGCTTCATTGAAAACTACAGGAAAAGGTACATACTCTGCCATTTTAATGTATTATTCAATTTGCGACTCCCACCCAATAATCCGCAAGGACTTCAGCCTGTTTCATTACAGTATCCACGGCTTTCTGCTGCTTGTCCGGCGGATATCCGTATTTGTTCAGGGTGCGGCGAACAATGACCATTAATCGCGCGCGGGCGCTTTCTTTTAGATTCCAGTCAATGCTAGCATTCTTACGAACTTTATCCGCGATTTCTCGGGCAATTTTCTTTAGGGTTTCGTCACCCAGAACGCTTACTGCGCTATCGTTAATTTCCAGCGCGGTATAAAAGGCGAATTCTTCTTTCGATAATTTAAGCTTTTCTGCCAACCCATCAACCTCGCGGACTTGTCGGGCAATCGTCAGTAATTCCTCTATGATCTCCGTTGTGGTCAAAAGATTGTTTTGATACTTTTTGATCGACGCCTCTAGCAATTCCAGCAGCTTCTTGCCTTCAGTAATATTGAAATTCAACCGCACTCTTATCTCGTCGTTAATAATCTTCTTCAATAGCTCAATGCCGAGATTCTTATGCTTCAAGTCTTTGACTTCTTGCAGGAACTCTTCCGAAAGTAGCGAAATGTCCGGCTTTTTGATCCCTGCCGCGTCAAAGATGTCTACGACCTCGGTCGATTCAACTGCTTGATTCACGATTTGGCGGATTGCGCTCTCATAATTCTTCTCTCCAGTTGGCCCATCGCCTTCAAATTTAAGCAACCGCGCCCGCACGGACTGAAAGAAGGCGATTTCATTGGTCAACGCCATCGCATCATCATGCGGGACAGCCAAAGCGAAAAGTTTGGAAAGCGAGGTCGATTCCTTGATGAACCGCTCCTTGGTTTGCTCCTGTGAAAGGATAAACTCTTCCGCCTGGAGGATAATCGACAACCTCTCCGCTGTTCCCACCTTGAAAAAACGCATATAATCGAATCCGTGGAATATCTGGCGCACGACTTCCATCTTCTCCAGCAGCAATGCCAGCGCTTTGGCCTGAGTCTGAGCAGGGTCGCCCTTTCCTCCTGAACTGGCATAAAACGCCAGCGCCTCTTTCAGCGCATTGCCGATACCAATATAATCGACCACCAGCCCGCCCGGCTTGTCCAGGAAAACCCGATTCACCCTCGCGATAGCCTGCATGAGCGTATGGCCTTTCATCAACTTATCGATATAAAGCGTATGCAAACACGGCACGTCGAATCCGGTCAACCACATATCCCGCACGATAACCAGCTTCAAAGGATCCCGCGGCTCTTTCATCCTTTCGGCAAGCACCTGACGGTCTTGCTTATTCGTCCGATGGCAAGCAGGAATAACCAAGCTGTCCGGGTCCTCCGGGTCAAATTCCATCTTGTCGGAAGACGACGAGGTCATGACTACCTTCAGCGCCCCCTCTTTTAAATCATCGCTATGCCACTCCGGCCGCAAGGCGATGATCGCATCGTATAAAGCGACCGCGATCCTGCGGCTCATGGCAACGATCATGGCCTTGCCGTCGAATACTTCCGCACGCTTCTCGTAATGTTCCACGATATCCCGGGCCAGATTCTTCAAGCGTTCAGGATGGCCGACAATAGCTTCGAGCTTGGTCCATTTAACCTTGGCCTGCTGCATCGCAGTGGCGCCGTCATCGGTCATTTCTTTCTCGAATTCCTCGATCAATTTCCGGCCGTCTTCAGTCAGGTTAACCTTGGCTAAACGACTTTCGTAATAGATTCTCACTGTCGCGCCATCTTCCACAGCCTGGGCAACATCGTAAATGTCGATATAATTACCGAACACTGCCGGAGTGTTGATATCGGTACTTTCTACCGGCGTACCGGTAAATCCGATGAACGTGGCATTAGGAATAGCATCCCGCAGATACTTGGCAAACCCATAAGCCAGACGCTTGCCGTCAACTTTACCGGAATCATCCTTGGTATCGATATACTTTGCCTGAAATCCATATTGAGACCGATGCGCTTCATCCGCGATCACGATTATATTGCGACGTTCCGACAATCGATCGTAAGCCGAGCTATCATTCTCCGGGAAAAATTTCTGGATGGTGGTAAAAACAATCCCGCCGGATGCAACTGCAAGGAGTTTTGCCAGGCCCGGACGATCTTCTGCCTGCACGGGTTTCTGCCTGAGGAGTTCGTGGCAGCGCGAGAATGTACAGAAGAGCTGGTCATCGAGATCGTTTCTGTCCGTGAGTACAACAATGGTTGGGTTTGCCATCTTCTCGTGGAGCACGATCTTCCCCG
>JAPLLS010000012.1 GCA_026387435.1 Candidatus Omnitrophota bacterium | reverse complement strand
CAAAGAGATCGCCGGGAAATACGAGGTGTCTTACCAGACCATAAACCGTTATTCCGACGCCGGACTTTTGAATGTCGCTTTCAAGAAAGGCAACGTCCGTTTTTACGACAGGCTGCATATTCAGAGGCGGTTAATTCAAATATCCCGGCTGACCCGGGATGGTTATTCTCTCACTTTGATCCGTAAGAAGATTCTGAAAGTTTAAGAATATGAAAACATCTAAATGGATAATTTTATTGATTTTCCTGGCATGCTGCGGGATTTTTACCGGATACCGCGCCGGTTATTCTCAGTCAGACGGAGAAGAATTTCCTGATCAGATAGTGTCTTTGGAATTAAAAGATATGGATATCCTGGAGGCGCTCAAGTATATTTCGGCCAAAACCAGTTTGAATATTATTCCAACTAAAGAAGTAGCGGGAAGAGTTTCTCTTAATGTGGTGAATGCTTCCTTGAAGGACATTTTTGACATTATTTTACGCAGCAATAACCTCGCTTATGTGAAGAAAGGTAATATTTTTAACGTCATGTCGGAAAACGAATACAAGGCGCGTTTCGGCAAGAATTTCTACGATTCCCGGATCTCCCGGGTGTTCCGGCTGAAATACGCGATACCTGACCAGGCGCTTAGTCTTTTAAACACCATGAAAAGCGAGATCGGTAAAGTTTTATTGGATGCGGAATCAGGCGTCCTTTTAGTCATCGATACCCCGGAACGGGTCTCCAGCATGGAAACGACACTTGCGTCGATGGATAAGAAAAACGTGATCAAGGCTTTTAATTTAAAATACGCCCGGGCCAAAGACATCGAAGAGCAGCTTAAATCTCAACTGGACCTGAAAAAAGTCGGCACTATAAAAGCCGATGAGCGGACCAACCAGGTTATCGTTCAGACTCTTCCCGAGCGTATGGAAGATATCAGCCGTCTGATCCTGGGGTTGGACCAGAAAACCAGGCAGATCCTTATCGACGCCAAGATCATCCAGGTAAAACTTACAAGTGACCTCAGTTCCGGAGTGGAATGGGAAGGGTTGTTCAATCTCGGCAGTAAAAACGGCTCGACGAGTTACTTTGGTTCTTATCCGGTAAGCTCGGTTTCTTCGTCTACCGCTGCCTGGAGGTCAAGGGCGCAGGTGCTTGAGGATACCGGCTACGTGGGTTCTTATCCTTTTTCCGGAACGACTTCGGATTATTCTTCCGGCACAAAAACCACCGGCACCGGGGAGATGCACATTGGTTCGGTAGGCAAACACGATTTTGACGTATTAATAAAATATCTTCAGACTTTGGGCACGACCAAAGTATTATCCAACCCGAAGCTGGCGGTAGTCAATAACCAGGAGGCTAAGATCCATGTCGGGGAAAGGCAGGCTTATATAACCACGACCACCACTCAGACCCAGACCTCGACTACGGTTTCCGAAGCGGTGACCTATGTGGATGTGGGGATCCAACTTATGGTTACCCCGACGATCAATGAAGACGGTTATGTTACGGTTAAGATCAAGCCTGAGATCTCCAGTGTGCTTTCTTATCTGGCCACTTCTTCGAAGAATAATATACCCATTTTAGACACTTCCACCGCGGAAACCATAGTTATGGTCAAGGACGGGACCAGTATCCTGATCGGAGGATTAAGCAAGGAAGATAAGACTACCGGTACCGAAGGAACGCCGTTTCTGAGCAAGATCCCGCTTATCGGCGATATTTTCAATACTAAGACCAATAAGACCACCCGCAGCGAGTTATTGATATTGATCACTCCGCATATAGTCAGCGGAGATGAACTTATTTCGGGTTTTGCCCAGGATTTTGGGAAAGACGAGAATAAGGCTTATCAGGCTTACCAGGATTTCAACGAAGAGACCAGTAAATTGGAGCTAAAGAATTATCAGAATTATCCGGCGTTAAGACTGGAAAAAGAAGTTATGCCGGAGCTAAAGCCCGCAAGAAACTTTTAGTTCCCGCGTTACGTTACACCCAATCCAAAAGGATGGATTGGTGTACGTCGCTACGTTACACCCAATCCAAAAGGGTGGATTGGTGTACGTCGCTACGTTAGGAGATCTAATGAGAAGATATATTTTAGGGTTTTGTGTTTTACTGTTGGCGGTATGCGCGGGGTGGTCTCGGGCCGCGCACGCCCAGGTAAATTACAAGGATGAGTATGAAAAAATCAAAAAGGAGAAGGATCTGGTGTCCGCTGACAGGGATAATATATACGCACAGACCAAAAATCTTCTAGAGTACAAGAGTAAATACAGAACTTTAGAAGCGGAGGCGAAGAAAGCCATTGATGAGAAAGCTAAATTGCAGCTGGATTCCCAAATACTTCAGGAACAGCTTACGGGTCTGCAGCAAAAGGTTTCGGATCTGGAAACTGAGAAAGAGCAGTCGGATAAAGAAAGACTTGATTTGAAGAAATCCCTTGAAAAGATGATGATTGAGTATAAAATAGTACCAGAAACAAGAAAAGAAATTACCGCTCTGAAGAATGAGAATGCTTCGGTGCGCAGAAGTATTCAGCAATACGAATCAAAAATGAAAGCTTTTGAGCAGCAAAAGCTTAACGATAATGCTCAGCTTGAAATATATCGCATGCAGATCAAAGAGCACAAGAAGCGTTATGAAACGGCGCTAGCCAGGAACCGGGTCTTGGAAAAGAAGACTGAGCAGATGCCGACTCGCTTCGCCGAGATTTCCCGGCAGAATAAGACTCTCCTGAAAGAAACGGCGCTCATGCATTATAACCTGGGGGTGTTTTATTCCAAGAACAAGGAATATACCAGGGCGGTCGCCGAGTTTGAGAAATCCGTTGAACTTAATCCGGATGACGCCGCGTCATATTTTAATTTAGGATATATTTGCGCCGAATATTTGGTAAACCGGCCTAAAGCTATAGGGTATTTTAGAAAGTTCCTGAGTTTAGTTAAAACCGAAGATAAAGACGTTGATTGGGTCAGAAAATACATTCTCACGTGGCAAACGTGGGAAGGCAAAAAACCAATGGATTAAAAAAAGAGGAGGTATCATGAGAAAGTCAGCATTTGTGCTGGTAGGGGCATGTTTTATTCTGATAAATTTAACCCCGGCTCAGGCCTGGATATTCGGCAAGAAGAAAGCTGAACCACAGACCGCGACTGAAGAAACGGCGGCGCCGGTCAAAGCAACGGAAAAACCAAAACCCGCTC
>JAPLLS010000005.1 GCA_026387435.1 Candidatus Omnitrophota bacterium | reverse complement strand
GACCGGGATAAGAACGGCTGGTTGTCCTGGGTCAAATTTCAGCCGACCTTAAGAAATATCTTCGGCTGTTCGTTCCTGCCCCATTTTGATTATGGCAAAGGCGGCCGGGGCTGGCGCGATCTCTGGCAGGACGCCTTAACCCTGCTTCTTACCGAGCCGATTAAAGCCCGGGAGATCATTGCCGGAAGTTTTGCCGGAGTTAGGCTGGACGGCTCCAACGCTACCATTATCGCCAAGGATAATTCATTCCTGGCTGACCGCAACCGGATCAACCGGGTGTGGATGGATCACGGGGTCTGGCCTTATTTGACCACCCGTCATTACCTTAATCGAACCGGAGATTTTGGTTTTTTACTTAGAAACCAGATTTATTTCCGTGACCAACAAATAAAAAGATCGAAAGCCGTTGATCTGAATTTCCGGCAGGATGATTTTCTCCAGAGAGACGTTAAGAACAGGATCTACGAAGGCAGCATCTTAGAGCATATCCTTATCCAGAATCTGGTCCAGTTTTTTAATGTCGGCAGCCACAATATCGTCCGTTTGGAAAACGCCGACTGGAATGACGGCCTGGATATGGCCAGCCGTCAAGGCGAGGGCGCGGCTTTCAGCTTTATGTATGCGCATAACCTGGAAAATCTGTGTGTTTTATTGCGTTCCTTGAGAAGCCGGGTATCCACTGTCAGCCTGCTTAAAGAATTGACTTTGCTCCTGGATACTTTGCATTCCCGGATAGATTACAACGATTATAAAGCCAAACAAAGGCTTCTGAATAAATATTTTGAGGCGACGGGCTCTATTAGCGGGCAGAAAACAGAGCTGAAGCTCGACGACCTGATTTCTGACCTGGAAGCCAAGTATCGCCACATGTCCGGGTGGCTGGCAAAGTATGAATGGCTGCGGGAAGGGTTTTTTAACGGCTATTATGACGACAAGGGACGAAAAGTCGAAGGCAAGCACCGCGGAAAACCGATGCGGATGATGCTTACTTCCCAGGTTTTCGCGATCATGAGCAAAGTTGCCTCAAAGGCTCAAGTTATCTCTACCTGGAAAGCGATCAAAAAGCATTTATTCGACAAAAAACTCATGGGATTCCGTTTGAACACGGACCTGGAAGGGTCATATCTGGAATTGGGAAGAGCTTTCGGGTTTTCTTACGGGGACAAAGAGAACGGAGCATTTTTCAGCCACATGAATGTTATGTTGGCCAACGCTTTATACAGCCGCGGATTTGTCCGGGAAGGCCGCGAGGTTTTTGATTCGCTTTTTAAAATGGCCATTGCCGATCAGGCCGGAATACCTCCGGTCCTGCCTGAGTATTTTAACAGCCAGGGCCAAGGGCTGTATCTTTATCTTACCGGGTCAGCGAGCTGGTATATTTATACCATTATCGAGGAAGTGCTGGGAATAAAATTCGAGCTGGGGGATGTTTTTCTGGAGCCCAAATTGCTGGGACGGGATTTCTTTGGAAAGCGCATCGAAATTGAGTTTTTTCTGGGAAATAAGAAGATCAAGCTGGTTTATGAGTTAAAATCCCAATGCCTGGATAATAAGCTGCTCTCCATTAAAGAGGCAAAGTTGGCCGGTAAAAAAATCCCATTTCAATCCGGTTCTTGCCGCCTTAAACCTTCTCTTTTTAAGTCTAACCGGAATTTTATTAATTTAATCCTGGGTTAATTAAAGTAACTTTGGTTGATTTTTCCGGGTTTTCAGGTTTATTCCGGCACAAAACAGCTTGGGTTTTCTGGGGTTATGCTGTATAATAATATGTTTAATATCCGGGTCTAAGAAGGGCTTGTAAGCTGAAATTTCCTTATTGGAGCGCTAAAGTGCACTTAAGAGAACACCTGTACAATCTGGCTACCGATAAAACTCAAGGGTTACCCAGTGCTTTGATCAAATTCCCGCTCTATCTGTTATCTTTGGTTTACGGGCTTTTAGTTTTGATCTTAAGCAGTTGGAACGGCCTGCGAAAAATCCGGCTCGGCTGCAAGGTCATCAGCGTTGGCAATATCACTGTTGGCGGCACAGGTAAGACCGTAATGGTCGAGCGGATTGCCGGCTATCTCCAAGAAAACGGCCATAAAGTCGCGGTGTTAAGCCGGGGCTATAAACGTCCGGGATCAAAGGCAATCAAATCCGCGCCCGGTTATGAAACTATGGGAGATGAGCCTTTCATGATCTCGCAAAAGTTTCCCGATGTTTTGGTGCTGGTTGATCCTGACCGGGTTCGTTCGGCCAGGTCCGCGATAGCTGTGCACGGGGTGGATACCGTTATTCTGGATGACGGATTCCAGCAATGGAAGGTTAAAAAAGACCTGGAAATCGTCATGCTTGACGGGAAAAATCCTTTCGGCAATCGACGGCTTTTGCCCAGAGGCATCCTTCGTCAGCCGCTTTTTACCCTGAAAAACGCCGATGTATTTGTTTTGACTAATACCGGCAAAGCACAGCTGAGTAAAACCCGGGAGCTGCTCTTACGAATGAATTCCCGGGCAATTGTTTTGGAGGCGGAGCATTCGGTCAACGGCCTGTCCCGGCTTAGCCGCAAAGAAGAGCGTCTAAGCGCGGATTATCTGACCGGACAAAAAGTTGCCCTGTTCTGTGGTTTAGGTAATTCTGATTCTTTTCGCAACCTTGCCGGAAAGCTGGGTTTAAAAGAGGAGCTGTTTTTTGAGTTTCCGGACCATTACCGCTATCAAGAAGAAGATATTGAAAAAATCGTTAATCAATCCCGCCAGAAAGGATTTATTGCGCTGGTCACTACGGAAAAAGACGCGGTGAGAATCCCGCTGGCCGCCCGCAAGAGGTTTGGGGAAAACATTTTTGTTTTAGCGGTAGAACTGAAATTTAAAGATGAAGAGCAAAGATTTTTTGACCGATTACTCAATATATATTTTGTTTAAGACTCTAGGCCCGCTGATCAGGCTTTTGCCTTTTGGGGTAAGCTTTTTTATCGGCCGCGCCCTGGGAGACCTGGCATATCTGGTCGATCTTAAGCACCGGGCAGTAGCTTACGCCAACATTAAGACCGCGTTAGGTTCCCAGCTGTCACCTGCCCAGATCCGCGGTTTGGTGCGTAAATTTTACCGCGCATTCGGCCAGAATATTATCGAAATATTTTACATTCCCAGTTTCAACAAGAAATATCTGAAAAATTACGTCAGTATCGAAGGATATGATCACGTTTTGGAAGCTTTCCGCAAAGGCAAAGGGGTGATTTTTGTGGCCGTGCACGCCGGTGGCTGGGAGCTGGCCAATGTGATCTGCGCTAATCTGGGATTCGCCTTCAGCATGTTCGTCCGCGAGCAGAATTTTCCCCATGTCGATAATATCCTTAATTTGTACCGCAGTTCTAAAGGCTGCCGGTTCATCCAGCGGGAAAACGAACTGCGGGAATTGATCGGGGTCTTAAAAGCCAATGAATCAGTGGCGATGACCATTGACCAGGGCGGCAAAAACGGGACCACGGTCAAGTTTTTCAATAAGTACGCTTCGATGGCTTCGGGAGCGATAAGGCTGGCTTTAAAACTTGATTGCAGCCTGGTCCCGGTTTTTCCTGTCCGGATTCAGGGCCCGAAGATCAAATTCTGGGTGGAACCGGCTTTCAAACTGCAAAAGACGGGGAACCCCGAAGAAGATGTCCGGAATAATCTCCAGGAAATGGTGAAGATCTTTGAAAAGTATATCGCCAAGTACCCCCAGGAATACCTCTGGACTTACAAGAGCTGGAAGTATTCCAGCGAGAAGAATATTTTGATCATTTCGGACGGAAAAACCGGCCATTTACGCTCTTCCCAGGCTCTGGCTAAGATCGTTTCTGGTTATCTGAAAGCCAAAGGGATAACCGGCCATCTTAATACCGTGGAGGTGAAATTCAAAAGCTTTGCTTCCCGCATTGCCCTGACTTTAGCTAATTGTTTCTCGGGAAAATATATTTGTCAGGGGTGCATGCTGTGTTTGAGGGCTCTTCTGGATAAAGAAAGTTATTTTCAGTTGATCAAGGAGAAACCCGATGTTATTATTTCCTGCGGATCATCGCTGGTCCCGGTAAATTACCAGCTGTCTAAGGAGAATCAGGCTAAATCGTTAGTGATCATGCGCCCGTCGATATTTTCCGTGCGCAGGTTCGACCTGGTAGTTATGCCTAGCCATGACAAGCCTGCCCTGCGGAAAAACGTGGCGATAATTGACGGCGCGCTGAATTTGATCGATGATGATTATCTAAGGACCCAGGTGCGGGAATTGAGCAGAGATAGCGGGATAACGATTGCGCAAAATACGCTGTCCATAGGTTTGTTGCTCGGGGGCGACACCAAGGATTTTAAGCTGGAGGCTGATACGGTCAAGGAAGTTCTGGCGGGGCTTAAAGAAGTCTGCTCTAGATCTAAGGCCGTTATTTTGGCTACTACTTCCCGCAGGACGCCTGCGGCGGTAGAAGCCGTAGTCAAGAGCGAATTATCCGGTTGCGAATGCGTTAAGCTTTCGATCATCGCCAATGAGAAGAATTACTCTTCGGCTGTGGGAGGGATCTTGGGGTTGAGCCGGATAGTGGTGGTTTCCAGCGAGAGCATTTCCATGATCTCCGAGGCGGTCAGCAGCTTAAAACCCGTAGTTGTTTTTAAATCCAAGGGTCTGTCTGGCCGGCACAACATGTTTTTAAATAATTTCTCGGACAAAGGCTATATCCGTCTAGTGGATGCCCGGGATGTCGGCTCGACCGTTGAGCGCCTGCTGAGCGATCCGTCCGGGATCAAGCCTTTAAAAGATAATGAGATCGTAAGAGAGTCTTTAAGGAGAATCCTTTGAAAATATTACAGATACTCCCGGAGTTGAATGTC
>JAPLLS010000076.1 GCA_026387435.1 Candidatus Omnitrophota bacterium | reverse complement strand
GCTTGCGCAGAGTAACCTTGCAGCCGATAGGGTTGCCCTCTTTAATCTTGAAATTCGAAATAGCGATCTTGGCTCTTCTTATGATCGGCTTCTGGCCGGTGATGACTCCCATTTCCTCGGCTGCCTTATCCAGGATCTTAACATCAGTAAGAGCCTCACCTACGCCCATGTTGACCACGATCTTCTCTAACCTCGGAACCGCCATCTTGTTCTTCAGCTTGAAAGTCTCGACCATCTTGGGAACAATCTCACTTCTGTATTTTTCCAACAATCTCGGTATCATGATTTTATAAAACCCCTTTGCATTTTTTACAGACCCTGGATTTAGTGTTATCCTGGTTTTTTACGAACTCGACTCTCGAGCCCTTGTTGCATTCTTTGCAAAAAACCATGAGATTCGCCAGGGCTATAGGCGCTTCAATGGAAATAATTCCGCCTTTCTGATCCTGGCGGTTACCCTGTCGCCTGTGCTTTTTAACCAAGTTTATTCCTTCGACCAAAGCTTTTCCTTTAGAAAGAAAAATACTCAAAACCTTGGCTTTTTTGCCCCTGTCTTTACCTTTGAGCACCAAAACTGTATCGCCTTTTCTGATCTTTAACATTAAATGACCTCCGGAGCAAGCGAGATGATCTTGCTAAAATTCTTTTCCCTTAACTCGCGGGCCACAGGCCCGAAAACGCGCGTTCCCATCGGGTTATTCTGGGGGTCAATGAAGACCACGGCATTGCGGTCAAAGCGGACCATGGTCCCGTCCGTGCGCCTGATCATTTGCCTGGTCCTGACCACCACGGCCCTGCCCATCGTCCCTTTTTTAACCGTCGCGTCCGCGGAAGATTCCTTGACATTAACTTTGATAATGTCGCCTATCTCGGCGTAGAACCGGCCTCTTCTGCCCAATACCCCGATCATGGAAGCCTTTTTGGCCCCGGTGTTATCCGCAACATCACAAACTGTTCGTAATTGGATCATTTTATTACCTCGTCCTTTATTTCGATATGCTCTGCCAAAGCTTTTTTGATAATTTTAACCAGCCGGAAATTTTTTTCCTTGGATAAAGGCCTGGTTTCGACGATCTGAACCACATCGCCGATCTTTGCGCTGTTCTTTTCGTCATGCGCTTTAAATTTATTGTATCTCTTGATAACCCGGGAATAACTGGCGTGCTTTGATTTATGCATGGTGCTCACAATGATCGTTTTATTCATCTTGTCCGAAGTCACCGTTCCAGTGATAACCTTTTGATTAGCCATTTTTCGTCTCTTTTCCAATTAATTGTTTTTTCTCTTTTTTTTCGTTCAAAAGCGTATTGATCCTGGCAATATCCTTTTTAACCAAGGAAAACATATGCGGCTTGTCGACTCGGGCTCCGTAGCGCTGGAGGTTAAGCTTGAATAATTCTTCTTTAAGGGCTTTCTCCTTAGCCATCAACTCATCTACCGAAAGGTTGCGTAAATCTTTGATTTTAGTTTTCATAGGACTATACACCGCCGGTTCTGGTCACGAATTTTGTTTTTAAAGGAAGCTTGTACGCCACCAGCCTGAAGCAAATACGGGCATACTCTTCCGGGATTCCGCCTAATTCGAATAAGATCTTGCCCCTTTTGACCACGCAGACCCAATGGTCGATATCGCCTTTGCCCTTACCCATACGGACTTCAGCGGGCTTTTTGGTTATGGCTTTATCGGGGAAAACCCTGATCCATAATTTACCGCCTTTATGCAGCTGACGGGCCAAAATCACGCGCGCGGCTTCGATCTGGGTGTTCTTCAGCCATCCGTTTTCCAAAACTTTTAAGCCAAATTCGCCGAATACCAGATCAGCTCCCCGGGTAGCAACGCCTCTGCGCTGGCCTTTGATCGGTTTGCGATATTTTACTCTTTTGGGCATCATTACCATAGCAATCTCTCTTTTCTTTCTTAATATTAAGCCGCGGCCTTATGTTCCTCGGCAATCTCAACCGGTTTAACCTTGATTATCTTCTTAGGCAAAATCTCCCCTTTGAATATCCAAACTTTAACTCCGATCAAGCCGTAAGTAGTGAAAGCCTCGGCAAAACCGTAGTCAATATCCGCGCGCAAGGTCTGCAGAGGAACTTTTCCCTGCTTATAAGTCTCCACCCGGCACATTTCCGCGCCGTCAAGCCTGCCGGCAGCGCAGATCTTGGCACCTTTGGCTCCGCCCATCATCGTCTGTTCCAGCGCCCTTTTTACCGCCCGGCGGAAAGCGATCCTTTTCTCGATCTGCGAGGTGATATTGAAAGCCACCAGCTGCGCGTCCTGGGAAGGCTCTTTTATTTCCTCGATATCGATAGAAACCTCTTTCTTTGTCATTTCGTTCAATTCTTCGCGCAGTTTCTCGATATCCGCTCCGTGGCGCCCGATAATGATCCCGGGCCTGGCGGAACAGATCTTGATCTTAACTTTTTCGGCTAATCTTTCAATAATGACCCTGGCCACGGCCGCGGTCTTGAATTTAGCGAAAATAAGTTTACGGATCTTATAATCCTCTTCGATAAAACGGGGGTAATCCCGGGGATTAGCGAACCACCGGCTCTGCCAGTTCCTGATCAAACCGATTCTCTGAATGAATGGATGTACTTTTTGTCCCATTAAAACTCCTTATTTACGTAAATAACACCGGCGCAATTCTACGCCACACGGCGATGCCGACGCAATTCCAATTTAGCGTCGGGCGCGATAAGCGCCGGGTGTCACGACTTTAGATCAAGCTCTATTTGTATATGCGCTGTTCTTCGTTTAATAGGCGTTGCTCTTCCGAACGCAGCAGCCTTGAACCTTTTCCAAACAGGCCCTACATTGCAGATTATTTTGGAAATATATAACTGCTCGGCGGTAAAACCTTTTACTTTGCCGTTAGCGACGGCGGATTTCAAAATCTTCAAGATCGGATCCTTAGGGCGTTTATTCAGGTTCAAAAGGATCGCTTCGGCGGCAATAACGTCCTTACCTCTGATCAAATCCATAACCTGCCTGACTTTCGGCGGCGATATCCTGATATGCTTAGTTTCTGCTTTAACTATCATTTTGATTTATCCTATATTTATTAAGTCTTCTCGGCCGCTTTCTTGGCCTTCACGCCGCCGTGCTTGCGGAAGATCCGGGTCGGAGCGAATTCCCCCAGTTTATGTCCGACCATATTCTCGGTCACAAATACCGGAGCGTGTTTTTTACCATCGTATACCGCGAAAGTCAGCCCTACGAAATCCGGGACAACTGTCGATCTTCTGGACCAGGTCTTGATCGCCTGCCTCGTTCCGGTCCTGCGGGCATCTTCAACCTTCTTCAATAATTTCTCATCTACAAACGGGCCTTTTTTTACTGAGCGTGGCATAACTTACCTTCTCCTTTTGACAATATACCTGTTCGAATACTTTCTGCGATTCCTGGTGCGATAACCTTTGGTCGGCATTCCCCAAGGAGAAACCGGATGAGGGTTACCCTGCCCGGCTTTTCCTTCGCCGCCGCCGTGCGGGTGATCGACAGGGTTCATCGCCGATCCTCTAGATTGCGGCCTTCTTCCCAGCCAGCGTGACTTCCCGGCTTTTCCCAATCTTACCGCGTCATGATCGACATTGGAAACCTGGCCGATAGTCGCATGGCAATCGAGGTTAATTAATCTAATCTCACCTGAAGGCATCTTGATATGAGCAAACGGCTCTTCCTTGGCCATGATCTGAGCTGAAGTTCCCGCGGACCTTACTATCTGGCCGCCTTTTCCTTTTACCAGCTCGATATTGTGGATCATCGTACCTTGCGGAATATTGCGCAAAGGCATGCAATTGCCTTCTTTAATTTCCGTGTTCTTATCTTCGCTGGAAATTACCGAATCGCCGACTTTTAAACCAACAGCCGCGATAATATACTTTCTAACATTATTAGGATACTCGACCAGAGCAATACGGGAAGTCCGGTTAGGGTCATATTCTATAGCAGTGATCTTTCCGGAAACATTCAACAGATCGCGTTTTAAATCGATCAAGCGGTACATCCTTTTATGGCCACCGCCGCGATGGCGCATAGTAATGCGGCCGTAAGCGTTTCTTCCTCCGGTCCTTTTTACCGGTGAAATCAGGGATTTTTCCGGTTCACTCTTGGTTATCTCTTTAAAGTCATGGCCGATCATATGGCGCCGTGACGGTGTTGTCGGATTAAATTTTATCGTTCCCATCTTTATCCTTTACTTGTGACATGTGACTTGTGACTTGTGACCTTTTTACGCCACGTCGATCTTTTGCCCCGCTTTTAGGGTCACTATCGCCCTTTTGAAATCAGCGGTCTTGCCTACCTGATATCTTACCCGTTTCATCTTCCCCAGGTAAATTGAGGTATTCACGGCCGTAACTTTTACCTTATAAATAGCTTCTACCGCTTTTTTGATTTCGGTCTTATTGGAAGACTTGCTGACCAAAAAGAGATATTTTCCCAAAGGTTCATAAGTTGTGGATTTTTCCGTCCTGATCAAAGCTTTAATTACGTCGTAATTGGAATTCATCTTTAAATTTATCCTTCTATTTTAGCCTTTTTATCAATTCCCGAAGGCCGTCTTTGGTAATAACCACTTTATGCGCTTTTAAAACTTCGAACGTGTGAATATTCGCCGCCAGTTCCAGCTGAGCGAAATCTGCGTTAGCCGACGCTTTTTTCAAATTCGCATCGAACTTGTCGGATACCACTAACACATTCTTTTCGCCGGGGCCGGCTTTTAAAGCCTTAAGGATCTTGACGAAATCTTTGGTCTTGGGATTTGCCAGAACTAAGGCATCGATAAGAATTAAATTATTGTCTTTGGCTTTTTCAGAGAGCGCAAATTTCAATGCGAGGCTCTTCATTTTTACCGGAATATTATAAGAGAAATCCCGGGGATGAGGACCGAATATTACTCCGCCATGCCTCCATAACGGTGAGCGGATGGATCCGACTCTCGCGCGTCCAGTACCTTTTTGTTTCCAGGGTTTTTTGCCGCCGCCGGAAACCTCTCCCCGCGTTTTGGTAGAGGCCAGGCCTTTTCGCTGATTTGCCAGGTACCCGCAGATTACCGGATATACTGACGAAGAAAGTATTTTATCATTAAATATTTTTTCGTCAAGTTTTAATGTTTCTATTTCTTTTCCGTCTGAATTTACCACAGGTAAAGTATACATTTTTTATTTTGCCTTCTTCAGAGCTTTCTTGATTATTAAATAACTGTTCTTGTGTCCAGGCACCGAGCCTTCGACCAAAAGCAGATTGTTATTCACATCAACCTTTACTACTTTGAGATTCTGCACGGTAACCCGGTCATCGCCCATATGCCCGGGCATATGATGGCCGCGAAAAACTCTTCCCGGGGTGGTGGTCGATCCGATAGAACCGACTTTACGGTGAGTAGTATGGCCGTGGGTTCCCGGCCCTCCCGCCCAGTGCCAGCGCTTCATACCGCCTTGAAAGCCCTTGCCCTTGGAAGTTCCGACTACATCCACAAAATCACCGCTCTTGAACAGGTCGGCTTTTAATTCCTCGCCGATCTTATAAACAACTCCGGCCTCGCGGGAAACTTCCCGGATGAACTTGCGGGGGGTGATCTTAAGTTTCTTGAAAAACTCAACCTGGGGTTTATTCATGGTCTTCTCCCTGGCCAAATCAAATCCCAGCTGTATGGCTTTTTCTTTGATCGCCAGGACCGGACAAGGGCCGATCTCTATTGCGGTAACGTCAAGCATAGATCCCTGTCCGGAGAAAATCTGAGTCATCCCAATTTTTTTACCTAATAATCCTGTCATAGTTATCCCGTTTTATCCGTTAGGTTCATTAAAAACTAACGAAATTAACGCCTTTATTTTATTTCAACGTCCACGCCGGCCGGCAAATTCAATTTGCGCAAAGCATCGATGGTTTTCGAAGTCGGCTCAAGTATGCCGATCAGCCTTTTGTGTGTAGCCAAGCCGAATTGTTCACGGGACTTCTTATCGATAGTCGGGCCGCGCAAAACCGTATAAATCTCTTTCTTGGTCGGCAAAGGCAAAGGCCCGGAAATCTTGGCCCCTGTCCTCTTGGCGGCTTCGACGATCTCGCCCGCGGCCTGGTCTAACAGCCGGTGGTCGTACGCTTTTAACCTTATTCTTATTTTTTGCATTTTTAAGTTTTTCTACTTTCCTAGTTTTTACCAGTTATGCGATAACTTCAGTTACAACTCCAGCTCCTACAGTGCGGCCACCCTCGCGGATGGCAAACCGGGATTCTTTTTCCATAGCGATGGGAGTGATCAACTCGACATCCATGGCTACGTTGTCCCCGGGCATGACCATCTCTACACTTTCGGGAAGAGTCACCGATCCGGTAACGTCCGTGGTCCGAAAATAGAACTGCGGCCTGTACCCCTTGAAAAACGGAGTATGCCTTCCCCCTTCTTCCTTGGTCAGGATATAGATCTGAGCCTTGAACTTGGTGTGCGGAGTGATCGATTTAGGAGCGGCGATAACCATACCTCTCTCGATGGCGTCCTTGTCGACACCGCGCAGCAATAAACCGACATTGTCGCCGGCTTGCCCTTCATCGAGCATCTTCCTGAACATTTCGATACCGGTAACAACCGTTTTCTGTATTTCCGGCCTTAAACCGACGATCTCGACTTCATCGTTGATCTTAACCCTGCCGCGCTCGATCCTGCCGGTTCCCACGGTACCTCTACCTTCAATAGTGAACACGTCTTCAACCGCCATCAATAACGGCTTATCCAATTCTCTGGGAGGAATGGGAATGAACTCATCGCAGGCCTTGATCAGGTCCAGGATCGGCTTGACATCCGGGCTGTTCGGATCATTGGCCGCGGCCATTGCTTTACTGGCAGATCCGCGGATGATCGGAGTTTTGTCCCCGGGATACCCGTATTTGGTCAAAAGGTCCCTGCATTCCATTTCTACCAGGTCGAGTAATTCGTTATCGGTAACAAGGTCGCACTTGTTCAGAAAAACGACCATTGAAGGAACGTTGACCTGTCTGGCTAAAAGAATATGCTCTCTGGTCTGAGGCATCGGGCCGTCAGCAGCAGAAACCACCAGGATCGCTCCGTCCATCTGAGCGGCGCCGGTGATCATGTTCTTGATGAAATCAGCATGGCCGGGGCAATCGATATGAGCGTAATGGCGTGTCTCGGACTCGTATTCGACGTGAGAAACCGAAATGGTAACGATCTTGGATTCATCTCTTACGGTTCCACCCTTGGCGATATCGGCGTAAGACTTAGCAGTGGCCCGGCCTAATTTCGCCAAAACATAAGTGATAGCGGCTGTAAGTGTGGTTTTACCGTGATCAATATGCCCGATAGTCCCGATGTTAACATGTGGTTTTGTCCTCAAAAACTTTTCCTTAGCCATCATTCACCTCCCAATTTTATATTAGGTTCTTCTAGTTGTCCCTGCCGAACTGTACCCTGCGATTATTTTCTCCGAAATATGTGAAGGCACCTCAGCGTAAAATGAGGGCTCCATTGTATAGGATGCTCTTCCTTGTGTTAACGAACGTAAAATCGTCGCGTAATCGAATATCTCCGCCAAAGGAATATCGGCCCGAATGGCCCGCACGTTGGCCCGGGTATTGATCGAACCGATCTTGGCCCTGCGCGAACTCAAATCACCGATCACCTGGCCCATATACTCTTCGGGCACGGTGATCTCCATATCCATGACCGGCTCCATGAGAATGGAATGGGCTTTGCGCAATCCGTCGGTAAGCGCCATGCCCGCGGCCATTTTAAAAGCCATTTCCGAAGAATCGACTTCGTGATAAGATCCGTCGACTAAAATAACCTGGATATCGGTAACCGGATACCCGGCTAAAATTCCGCTTTTAGCCGCGTCAAAGATACCTTGTTTGATCGAACTGATAAACTCCTGAGGTATGGCCCCGCCTTTAATTTTGTTCTCGAAAGTCACGCCGGCGCCGGGAGTTTCCTGCGGGCCGACTTCGATGACCGCATGGCCGTACTGGCCGCGGCCTCCGGATTGCTGGATGAATTTTCCGGAAGCATTGACTTTCTTGGTAATGGTCTCGCGATAGGCTACCTCCGGGAATCCAACCTGGACCTCAACGTTAAATTCCCTTTTGATCCGGTCCACCAGCACTTCCAAATGCAGCTGGCCCATACCACTGATCAAAACCTGGCCGGTCTCATGGTTATAGCTTACTTTGAATGACGGGTCCTCGTCGCCTAATTTATGCAAAGCCAGCCCCAATTTTTCCTGGTCATTCTTGGCTTTCGGCTCGATAGCCTGTTGGATAACCGGCTCGGGAAACTTCATAGCTTCGATCAAGATCTCGTTAGCTTCTTCGCAAAGGCTGTCACCGGTCTTGGTTTCTTTTAATCCGACTGCAGCCACGATATCCCCGGTACTAACGGATTCGATGATCTCCTGGTGGTTAGCGTGCATTCTCACCAGTTTGGCCACTCTTTCTTTCACTCTCTTGGAAGCGTTGTAAATGTATTTGCCGCTGGTCATCGTTCCGGAATAAACCCGGATATAATTTATCTTTCCCACGAAAGGGTCGGTGGCGACTTTAAAACATAAAGCGCAAAAAGGGGCCTTATCGCTGGCCTGGATCTCTTCAAAAGCGCCGGTCTTGGGATTTGTACCTTTTATCGGAGGTACATCCTTAGGTGACGGCAGATAGTCGACAACCGCATCCAGTAAAAGCTGAACTCCCTTATTTTTAAAAGCCGAACCGCATAATACCGGAGTCAATTTACCGGTTATGGTAGTCCTGCGGAGTGCCTCTTTAAGTTCCTTAGCAGTGCTGACCTTTCCCTGCAAAAATTTTTCCATTATCTCATCGTCAACTTCGGCGATCTTTTCCTGCAGTTCGGCATGATAAAGCTTGGCTTTTTCCAGGTGGCCAGCGGGAATTTCCACAGTATCGTAATCTTTACCCAGATCATCATGGTAAACATGAAGCTTCATTTCTACCAAATCGATTACTCCCAGAAAATTCTCTTCTTTTACGTAAGGAAGCTGGATCGCCGCGGCATTCGCGCCTAGCTTTTCGCGCATCTGCTTTAAAACTTCGTAGAAATCTGCCGAAGCCCGGTCCATTTTGTTGACGAATGCAAGCCTAGGCACGTTGTAACGGTCAGCCTGGCGCCACACTGTTTCTGACTGAGGCTCCACTCCGCCGACCCCGCAGAAGACAATTACGGCGCCGTCTAAAACTTTAAGCGACCTCTCGACCTCGATGGTAAAATCCACATGGCCGGGAGTATCGATCAAATTTATCGTGCAATCTTTCCACTGGCAGGTGGTAGCGGCGGCGGTAATAGTAATGCCGCGTTCTTGCTCCTGGATCATCCAGTCCATAGTCGCGGTACCGTCTTGAACTTCACCCAGCTTGTAATTCTTTCCGGTATAGAAAAGGATCCGCTCGCTGGTCGTTGTTTTTCCGGCGTCGATGTGGGCGATGATCCCGATATTCCTTAATTTGTCTAATGAAACTTTATGCATGGGTCCCCGTATTGACACCCAAACTAATTGGATAGTTTGGTGTAAATCTTTATTTTACCACCTAAAATGAGCGAAGGCTTTGTTGGCATCAGCCATCTTGTGCGTGTCGTCTCTTTTCTTGATCGCCGCGCCTTCCCCCTTGTACGCGGCGATGATCTCCTCGGCTAACTTGTCTTCCATTGCCTTGCCTTTTCTGTTCTTGGAATAATCCCTGATCCAGCGTAAAGCGATCGAACAGCCTCTTTCCTGTTTTACTTCGATAGGAACCTGATAAGTGGCACCGCCGACCCTGCGGGGTTTGACTTCCAGCCTCGGCCGGACGTTATCGATGGCCTTGTGAAAGATCTTCAGGGCATCAGGCTCGTTAAGCACGGTTTTGACTTTCTCAAAAGCGTTGTAGACGATCTTCTCGGCAATGGCTTTCTTGCCCTCAAGCATGACCATATTGATGAATTTTCCCACTATTTTGGAATTGAATTTGGGATCCGCTAATAATTCTTTTTTAAATACGTGTCTTCGTCTCATTTAGCCGTTTCCTTTTGTCTTTTGGCGCCGTATTTAGACCGGGATTTTTTACGCGCGTTAACTCCCGAGGCGTCCAGTGTTCCTCGAACGATATGGTATCTGACACCGGGTAGATCCTTTACGCGGCCGCCTCTAACCAGAACGATCGAGTGCTCCTGCAAGTTATGGCCTTCCCCCGGGATGTATC
>JAPLLS010000105.1 GCA_026387435.1 Candidatus Omnitrophota bacterium | reverse complement strand
GACCATTCCTGATGCTATCGGCGCAAACTTAAGAGTCAAGATCCTGGATACTAGCGATGCCACGGTTGAGGATGTCTCCAATGCCACGTTCACCATTAAAGGTGCCTTAACCATTACCGCTCCTAACGGCGCTGACGCCTGGCAGATCGGTACCACCAGGAATATTACCTGGACCCGGGCAGGCTCGGTGGCCAATGTTAAGCTTGAATTTTCCATCGACGGCGGAGCCACGTATCCGACGACCATCATAGCTTCTACTGACGGTTCGACCGGCGCCTATGGGTGGCTGATCCCGGATAACCCGAGTTCCACCGTAAAAGTCCGTATCACGGATTCGACTGATCCGTCCGTGTTCGATATTTCCGACGCGAACTTCAAGATCGTCGGTTCCCTGACCATTACCACGCCCAACGGCGCAGAGATGTGGGGGATCCAGCAGGATAAGATCATCAGGTGGACTAAGACCGGCTCCATGGCTAACGTCAAACTGCAGTATTCGACCAACAGCGGCGCAAGCTATGATTATCTTATCGTCGCTTCTACCCCGTGCGGCGCTCTTGAATATACCTGGAATGTTTCAGACACTCCTTCGACGACGGCCAGGGTCAAGATTTCTGATGCCTCTGATGTTACCGTAGCCGACGAATCAAACGCCGATTTCAAGATCCAGGGCAGATTCACTCTTTCTTCTCCGAACGGCTCTGAAGTCTGGGTGGTCGGAGACTCGCATGACATCACCTGGAGCACCATCGGTTCGGTAACCAACGTTAAGCTTGAATATTCCACTAACGGCGGTGCGACCTATCCCAACACTATCGTCGCAACGACAGGCAACTCAGAATCATATTCCTGGACCGTGCCTGATGCCATCTCCGCTCAGGTGCGTGTGCGTGTTTCCGACGTCAATGATTACGATGCCGCTGATGCTTCCGACGGCAATTTTAAGATCAAAGGATCACTTCTGTTAAGCAGCCCCAACGGCACCGAGATATGGATCGTTGGTTCTTTACATGCTTGCACCTGGACCCGGACAGGAAGCGTTCTGCTGGTGCGACTGGATTATTCCACTGACGGCGGCGCGACCTATCTGAACAACATCGCCAACAACATTGATGCGTCTTTAGGAACGGCGAACTGGACTATTCCCGATGCCATCGGTAACCAGTTGCGGGTCAAGATAACCGATACTTCTGATTCGACGGTCATTGATACCTCAAACGCCAATTTTACGGTAAAGGGAGTTTTGGCCGTGACCAGCCCTAACGGAGGGGAGAACTGGATCGTTTCCTCCGGACATCCCGTGACCTGGACCAGGACCGGTTCCATCGCTAATGTCAAGATCGACTACTCCAAGAACAGCGGTGCCACCTATCCGAATCCGATCGTGGCTTCCACTGATGCCTCGACGGGAAGCTATGCCTGGAGCATACCGGATGATCTCTCGACGTCAGTCCGGGTCAAAGTAGAGGATGCAACGGATAACACCGTGTTTGATACCTCGAACGCCAATTTCTCCATCGGCGGAGCTCTGACTTTGAACACGCCCAACGGCGGACAGATATGGTATGTCGCTGAGGCGCGTAACATCACCTGGACCAGGTTCGGCAGTATTCCGACGGTAAAACTGGAATACTCCACTGACTCCGGTGCAACTTACACCAATACGATCATCGCCTCAACCGATGCTTCGACCGGCACCTACGGCTGGTCAGTGCCTGATGCCATTGGTACGCAGGTACGTGTTAAGGTTACTGATACCGCAAACGCTGCGGTTACCGATGAATCTGACGCTAATTTTGAGATCAAAGGTATAGTGACTCTGACTTCTCCTAACGGCGCTGAGACCTGGGTCGTCGGTGAATCGCGTGCTGTCACCTGGACGCCCACCGGAACCATACCTACGGTAAAGCTTGAATATTCCACTGACGGCGGCAATACTTATCCAAATATGATCATTGCCTCGACCAACGGCCCGCTGGGGACCTACAGCTGGACGGTCGCCGATGCCATCGGCACGAACCTGAAAGTCAAGGTTTCAAATACTGCCGACGCCAGCGTCAATGACGCTTCCAATAATACTTTTAGCATCAAAGGTTCAATCACGGTTACCAGTCCCAACGGCGGCGAATCCTGGGGCGTGGGAACTACTCATAACGTCACCTGGACCAAGACCGGTACGTTTGCCACGGTAAGGATCGAATATTCTACCGACGGCGGATCTACGTATCCTAATACTATCATCGCCAGCGTTGACGCTTCCAGCGGCAGCCACAGCTGGAACATATCTGATACCATCTCGAACCAGGCACGCGTCAAAGTGACGAATAATGCGGATGCATCGGTCAGCGATGTTTCTGATACTAACTTTAAGATCGTCGGTATTCTCGCCATAACTGCGCCCAACGGCGGACAGCGCTGGACCGTGAATGCCAACCAGAATATCACCTGGACGCGTTCAGGATCCATCGCCAATGCTAAACTCGAATATTCGACTGACGGCGGTGTAACCTATCCGAACACCATCATCGCCTCAACGCCTGCGGGAGCTTTGAGCTTTACCTGGCAGGTGGCTGACAGCGTATCTAAGACCTGCAGGGTGAGGATCTCCGACGTCACTGACGTCAACGTCAACGACGCCTCGGATGCCAACTTTGTCATCCAGGCTGGATTTGCCATTACCAGCCCCAACGGCGGCGAAGTCTATGGAGTAGGCTCTTCCACGAATATTGCCTGGACTACCGTAGGTACAGCCAATACCGTGGTGCTTGAATACACCTCTAACGGCGGCACCAGCTGGAACACCATCACCGGCTCGACGCTGAACACCGGCTCATACGGCTGGACCATACCTGATTCCATATCTACGACCTGCAAGGTGCGGGTCAGCGATTTCAGCGATAGCGATGCCAATGATGCTTCCAATAATAACTTCAAAATCCGCGGCGATATCGTGGTTACCTCTCCCAACGGCAGCGAAGCTTGGATCGTCGGCACCGTGCACAATGTCACCTGGACCATGCAGGGTACTTTGAACAGGGTAGATATCAATTACTCCACAGACGGGGGGACCACCTATACCAAGAGCGTCGCCGCCAATATTCTGGCTACCGATCTGTCTTATGCCTGGACCATACCTAATGATCTCTCGCAGCTCTGCCGGGTGAAGATCACCGACACTGCGGATATTTTGACCTTTGATGCTTCTAACGCCGACTTCAAGATCCGCGGCGATTTTGTGCTTACTTCGCCCAACGGCGCTGAAACCTGGAATGTGGCCAGCGTCCATAATGTCACTTGGACTCGGACCGGCGGTATTGCCAACGCCAAACTCGAATACTCGGCCGACAACGGCAATACTTATCCGAATGTCATCGTAGCTTCGACCGATGCTTCAGTCTTAAGTTACCCGTGGCTGATCCCGGATGCGATCGGCACGCAGGTACGGGTACGCATCTCCGACGCAACAGACGCAACCGTCAATGATTTCTCAAATGCTAACTTCAAGATCAGAGGATCGTTCACCCTGACCAGCCCCAACGGCTCAGAGGCTTGGGAAATTTCGGCCATCCACAGCATTACCTGGAACTACACAGGTTCCATCGGCAACGTGCGCCTGGATTACTCTATTGATTCCGGTGTAAGTTATTCATCGCTGATCGTTGCTGCGACGCCGTGCGGAGATCATTCTTACAGCTGGACTATCCCTGATGCTATCACTGTCAATGCCAGGGTTAAGATCTCTAACCTCGCAGACCTGAGCGTATTTGACGAATCCGACACTGACTTCAAGATCCAGGGTAAAGTCGTTACTACAGCGCCTAACGGGGGCGAAGTATGGGCAGTCGCTTCGAACCAGGCAGTAACCTGGTCGCGCGTGGGTTCAGTTGCGAATGTG
This sequence comes from Candidatus Omnitrophota bacterium, assembly GCA_026387435.1. Classification (GTDB taxonomy): domain Bacteria; phylum Omnitrophota; class Gorgyraeia; order Gygaellales; family Profunditerraquicolaceae; genus JAPLLS01. The sequence goes on along the minus strand of JAPLLS010000105.1, from coordinate 16,485 downwards.
AAGCTTGAATATTCCCGTGATGCCGGTGCGACCTTCCCGGCAACCATAATCGCTTCCACGCCTGCCAATGCAGGCTCCTACAGCTGGGTCGTGCCTGATGATATCGGTTCGACCATGCGCGTCAAAGTGAGCGACGCATCTGACAGCGCAGTGTATGATATTTCGGATGCTAACTTCAAGATCCGCGGTGAGCTGGCCCTGACCGCTCCTAACGGCGGAGAGATCTGGCTGATCAACCAGAACCGTAGTATCACCTGGATCAGGTTTGGTTCCATCGCTAATGCCAAGCTCGAATACTCGGTCGATTCCGGCACCACTTATCCGTTCACTATCGTGGGGTCGGTGAACGCCGGCCTGCAGACTTACGGATGGTCGATTCCCGACAACCCGACGGTGCAGGCTCGCGTCAGGATCTCCGACGCCGCTGACCCGCTGGTTCAAGATACCTCAAGTGTTAACTTTACGATCCGGGGCGGTTTTGTGGTCACTTCACCCAACGGCGGAGAGTCATGGGCTGTTAATTCCAACCAGAACATCACCTGGACTACCTTTGGCTCGTACACCAACGTCAAGATCTGGTATTCGACGGATAACGGCGCCACTTACCCGAACATCATCACCGGCAACACCGCGAACTCCGGCATCTTCGGCTGGACCGTGCCTAATTCAATATCTACGATTTGCAAGGTTAAGATCGCCGACCTTGCCGACGTTAATGCCACCGATGAATCGGACGCTGGGTTCAAGATCCACGGTGTGCTTATTGTCACTGCTCCCAACGGCGGCGAACAGTGGGGAGTAGGTACTTCGCACAACATTACCTGGACCATGGTGGGTTCAGTGGCTACGGCAAGCCTCGAATACTCGACGGACGGCGGAACGACTTATCCGAACGTGATCAACGCTAACGTCACCGCTGCCAATTTATCGTACTCCTGGACCATCCCTGATGCCATCGGAAGCACGCTGCGCGTGCGCATCAGCGTCAGCGGCGACGCTACGGTTTTCGATACCTCGGACGCCAACTTCACGGTCAGAGGTACTATTACCGTGACCGCCCCTAACGGCGGCGAAACCTGGGTGGTGGGAAGCGCTCATAATATTACCTGGAGCTCGATAGGAAGCATCGCCAATGTGAAATTAGACTATTCCATTGATGGCGGCACTACCTTTAGCAGCATCTTAGCTTCACTGGTAAACACCGGGACCTATGGTTGGACAACTCCGGATGCTATCTCTGCGCAGTGCCGGGTCAAAGTGTCCAACGTCTTGGATCCTAATACCTTTGATGTGACTGACAACAACTTTAAGATCAGAGGTGACCTGGTTATTACCGCGCCTAACGGCGGCGAAAAATGGCCGATCGGGACCAACCAGTTGATCACCTGGACCAGAACAGGTTCCATAGCCAATGTCCGGCTGGAATATTCTGATAACGGCGGAACCACCTATGTCCCGATCGTTCCTTCAACGCCCAACGCCGGTTCCTATTCCTGGAATGTGCCTGACGCGATCACCACTCTGGCACTGGTACGCATTTATGACGCCGGCGACTTGACGGTCGGCGACGTATCCAATGCTATGTTCAAGATCCAGGGAAGTTTTACCATCACTTCGCCTAACGGAGGCGAGGCCTGGGGTGCGGCAAGTAACCATGCCATCACCTGGACCTGGAACGGCAGTATGGGTTTTGTGAACCTCTATTATTCCAAGGACTCAGGCGCGACCTGGACGGGTATCTTGACCAGCACCGCCAATGCCGGCACCTATGATTGGTTCATTCCTGTGGAAGCAGTTTCCACACAGTGCCGAGTCAAGGTCGCCTCCAGCGCTGATATTGAAGCCATGGATATTTCCAATAACGACTTTCGCATCCGCTGCTCGTTTGTCTTAACCTCTCCTAACGGCGCAGAACAGTGGAGAGCGGGAAGAACCTATAATATCACCTGGAATAAAGTCGGCAACCCCGTGTCGGTCAGGCTGGAATACTCGCCTGATAACTTCCTTGACCCGGGACAGACTGTGCTGATTAACGGCGCTGCTTCACCGGTCAGCCCCTATGCCTGGACTATACCGAATTATCTTTGTAACACGACCAGGGTCAGGATTGCAGACGCCGCAGATTACGGTGCGCGTGACGATTCCGACGCCAACTTCAGGATCACCGGAGACGTCACGGTCACTTCGCCCAACGGCGCAGAGAAGTGGGAATATGACTTGGTGCACAATATTACTTGGACCACCGCGGGAACGGTCACCAACGTCAAGATAGAGATTTCCACCAACGGCGGCGCTAATTATTCGACTATTGATGCCGTCGGCAACTCGGGTTCCTACCCGTGGACTATCCCGAATACCATCAGCCAGAATTGCCTGGTCAGGATCTCTGATTTAAGCGACTCGACTGCCGATGATGTTTCCAATGCCGTGTTTAAGATCATCGCCAGGTTTACTCTGACATCACCGAATGGAACAGAAGTCTGGACTGTCGGCGATTCGCATCCGATCACCTGGACCTCGCTGGGGACGGTCGCCAACGTGAAGCTTAGTTACTCGACGGACAGTGGCGCAACTTTCCCGAATACGATTATTGCCTCCACGCTCAATGACGGCTCCTATGATTGGACCATGCCCGACTCGATCTCTACTGCCGTGCGGGTCAAGGTGGAGAGTGCCATTGACGCGGATGCTTTTGACGCCTCCAATGCGAATTTCAAGATCAGAGGCAAATTTACCATCACTTCACCCAATGGCGCAGAATTGTGGCAGATCAACCAGAACAAGTCCATCGCCTGGACTACGACCGGCTCGATCGCTAACGTCAGGCTCTACTACTCGACTGACAGCGGCGCGACGTATCCGAACACCGTCGTCGCCTCGGTTGCCAATACGAACAGCTACACCTGGCTGGTGCCGGATAACCGCACGCCTTCCGCGCGCATCAGGGTAGAGAACATTGCGGACAATACCGTTTATGACGATTCCGACGCTGATTTCCGTATACAGGGTTTCCTGACCCTGACCGCTCCTAACGGAGGAGAAGTCTGGGTTTCTGAGGATAGCCGGAATATCACCTGGACCTGGGGCGGAACTATGGCTGCGGTGAAGTTAAGCTACTCCACCGACGGCGGAACTACCTATCCGTATATCATCAACGCGGCAGCGCCTAACGGAGCAGGCGGCGGCGGGTCATTCAGCTATAGCTGGACCGTGCCCAATACTTTGTCGCAGACCTGCAGGGTGAGAGTCGAAGATCCGGCAGACGCTACTGTCGGCGATGACTCGAACGCTAATTTCAGGATCATGGGCCAGATTGCCGTCAGCTCTCCTGTGGGAGCGGAGCGCTGGGTAACCAATGAGACGCACGCGGTCACCTGGGCCAATAAAGGAACTATTCCTAATGTCAAGATAATCTATTCGAAAGACGATTTCGCGACCTCTAATATCGTGGTTGCTTCGGTGGCGAACAGCGGATCGTTCAACTGGGTCATTCCGGATGACCGTTCCACTACGGTTAAAGTCCGCGTGCTTGATGCCAGCGACGAGACGATCTACGGGACAACGCCCGCGGATTTCACTATCGACTACTACAACATAACTTGGGACGTCAGGGATCTGTTGACTAATGAGCGCCTGACTAACCTTTCAGTGTCTGAAAAAGACACTTCCACCCAGCAGGTGGGCTGGCAGGCGGTTTCTCTGACCGCGCCTTTAGTCCATGCCACGCCTTACGGATTCTGGACCACGGTTTGGTCAGCCACCGGCTTCGGCGATAAAGGCCAGAATTTCACCGCTAACAGCGACCAGTCATTCACCGTGTACCTGGAAACTTCCGCGGTGCACATCTGGCAGTCTTCGGCGGAATTCACTTATGACGCTATCAGCGATAACCTCAAGGCCACCGCCTGGCTGCAAAGAGACGGATCCGTGGTTCAAGGCGCGGCTAAGATCGGCATTTACATCTACGACGATACCGGTACGCCGGTCTCTTACAACGCCGTCTGCGACCCGCAGTATTATAATTACGACTCTAACGCCGACGGAGAAAAAGATCAGTGCAATCCGCGGCCGACATTGTTCTCGACCACTATCGACCCTTCGGGTTATTTCTACATGACATTCCCGGCTCCGACCGGATTGCAATCGGGCAAAGTGTACGCGGCTCTGGTCGACATCATGAACTTAAGCGGCGCGCATTTCAAGACGCCGACTTCGTTCTCGATCACGGAGGCCAAGCAACTGCAGGTCGCGGCAGCCGCGGTCCAAGAGATGCAGACTATTACCTTGCCGGCATTCCAGACTGGTGTCGAGAATACGATCACCGCCGGTATCAACACCCAGAAACAGATGATCACCGATATCATGGTCGGCACCGGAGGAGATCCTACTGCGATCATGGCCAATGGCGGTATGGTCGGGATCATCCAGTCATCCATGACCAGTTTCGAGACAGCGACTACTACTGCTATCACTAAATTGCAGGCCGGCGCTGATACGGCGGTAGCAGCTGGCGAGCAGTTGCAGTCTACAGCCAAGAGATTCTCCTGGAACGGCAACGTTGCTCCGGACCCGGCGTTGACCGGCGATACGATAACTCTGCAGATTCAGGGCCAGCCGTCATTAATGCCCCTGGCTTCGATCTATACCTGGGATAGCAAACCTGTCGTGGAAAGCATGATCATGACCGAAACCAGGCCGGGATTCTATGTTTATTCATTCCTTGCGGACACCAGGTTTACCGCCGGTAAAGCGTATACTTACATGGTCACCGAGCAGATTACCGGAGGTTTGGTCTCCGGTTCTGGCATGGTCGAATCCATGGGTATCACCACGGTCGCCGGCCTTGCCGCTGCCGCTCCTGAAGCGGAACGCGCGGCCAAGAAGGCTTTGGAAGCGATCAAAGCCGTGGAGTCGGTATTGGTTTCTAATGAGAACATCAATGTTTCTCTAACTTTAAAGAACCTCAAAGAATCCGTGGACGCGCTTCCCGCGACACTGAACAAAGAAGGGCCAAGTGCTGCGATCATGAACGCGATCAACGGCATTTCCGAGCGTTTGTCCAAGATCATGGGCGCGGAAGGTATGGACTTCAGCTCGCTTCTCGACGAGAAACTTGGCGATTCTTCCTCGATGAAACAATTGCGCAATAAAACCGATTCCATCAGCGCCATAGTTGATCTATTACTGCAGATCATGGAATCCAAGCTGGGAGGCGTAGATTCTCCGATCATTTCGACCTCGCTGCAATCAGGAAGCGTCAAGTTCCGGATCATGGCGGTCAATCCATCCAAAACCAGGGTCCAGAAAGTGCAGGTCAAAAAATACCTGCCGGAAGAAGTCAAGCCTAAAGACGTAATGGACTTAGGCGGCCTGGAGCTTGAGTATGATGCGGAAAAAGGCATCTACTATGTCTATAAGAACGACCTGGATATGCAGCCTAATCAGGTCAATGTTTTTGAAGTAGAGGTTGAGGACATCTGGATGGTCCCGGACAGCCAGGTTACGGAAATCAAAAAACGCACCGACGAGATCCTGGCTTTGTTCGATAAGACTCCATTGTATAATACCGCCAAAGAAATTACGGACACCATCTATCCTGTCCTGGCCGAAATACCCAAGGCTCAGCTGGATGATACCATAAGCCGGGAACAGCATATCGGCGTCTACCGGCAGAACCAGCAGAATATTAAGGCCATTAATGAAAAACTGGCGGAACTGGAGAAAATGCTTGCGCCCGAAAAAGGCAAGCCTACTCTTAACATTTTGGAAAGGAACAAGCTTAAGATTAATCTTCCTACCAAAAGCACGACCTGGTTGATAATCCTGGTGGTCATAATTTTCCTGGGAATATTCGCCGGGATATTCTTTTTTGTTTGGCAGGGGCAGATCAAATCCAGCCAGGATCTGATCAAGGACGCCGCCAAGAGTTCTTTCCCGGGTCAGAAGCCGGAAGAAAAATCAACTTCTCCTCCGAAATAAAAAGCGGATAGGATCGCGGCAACATCTAAGCCCCGGATCGAGAAATCGCTCCGGGGCTTTTCTTTCCCTATTTTTTTCCTTTTTTTTCTAAAACGTGATATAATAATACGAAACTCTTTTATTAAGTTGGAGTTAGGTAAAACCAGAGCTAAAAATGTTAGATGTGGTTATTTTTAGTCCAGAGAAACAGATTTTTCAGGGAAAAGCCGATAGCGTGGTTTTTCCCGGAGAGTTTGGGGTCTTTGAAGTTCTCTCCTACCATAAACCGATATTGAGCCGGTTGATCGGCGGCAATATCGTTGTCGACGATAAAACATTCGCGATCCGTTGCGGGATAGTGGGGGTCAATCATAACAAGGCCACAGTTGTTGTAGAAGAATAATCTATGGACAGAAACCTGGCTTTACTTTTGATTTTCGCGCTATGTATGTTTTTACCGTGCTGGGTTTTTGCCGCTTGCGGTAAATCCAGCATTACCGCATTAGGAAGAAATCCTTCCGCCGCCCCAAAAATCCTTCAGTCCATGATTATTGTTCTGGTTTTCGCGGAGGCCGCGGTGATCATTGCTTTGTTGGTTGCGTTCCAGTTGTTTTCATAAGATTTTAAAAGTTTTTGTCCTAAACAAGGAGTCTGGGAATGGGAATAATTATCGTTGCCATGATTGTCTTAATAGTCATATTTATTGTGATGATTAAGATCCTGAGGAAAGTTTTTTCCGACGACGTGACTAAATCGACGGCGCATCTTTCCAGCCAGGAGGCGGAGTATGAGGCCAAAAAGGAAGAAATAAGAAAACAGCTGGAAGATGCCAAGCGTCAGAGCCAGGAAATTATTGCCAACGCCCAGAAGGATGCGGCGCAACAGAAAGATGGCGTCCTCAAAGCCGCGTCCGAAGAAAAAGATAAGATTCTTGGCGAAGCCCAAGCCAAAGCCGACGAAGTCATCAAGCAGGCGGATAACGCCAGGCTTGCCCTTTTAAACGAGCTGGAGCTTAAAATAAACGAGGGGGCAACGCTCAGGGCTCAGGAATTGCTGCAGAGTGTTTTGCCTGAGGATTTCAGAAAAGAAGTGCATGTCCGTTGGGTCAATGATGTGATCGCCAACGGTTTCTCGGAGCTTGACCGTTTGCGCGTGCCTGAGGGGCTTTCCGAAGTCAAAGTGGTCTCGGCGTTTGGTCTTACCGAAAAAGAAACACAACAGCTTAAATCAAAATTAAAAGAGAAACTTGGCTTTGATGTTAAACTCGAGGAAAGTATTGATCCGAGCCTTATCTGCGGGTTGGTGGTTAATGTCGGCAGCTTGATCCTCGACGGAAGCCTGAAGTTCAAGATCCAGGGGGTAGCGCGTGTCTCAGGGTAGTGGAGAGAAAAATTACGAAACCGCCAAGTTCCTGGCCCATGAAGCCGGGACCATTATTTCCGTGCGGGAATGTATTGTCAGGGTTAAAGGCATGCCTTCTGTCATTAACGGACAGATTGTTGAATTTGAGCCCGGCGGAAGGGGAATGGTCCTCGGTTTCAACGAGAAAGAAGTCCATGTCCTGGTGCTTAATTCCAAAAGTGCGCTGCACATTGGAGATAAGGTAATCTCTACCGGAGAATTCCTTAAGCTTCCCGTAGGCGACGCTTTTCTGGGCCGGATCGTTAGCTCTTTGTGCGAGCCGGTGGATAACGGCGGACCAATAGTCCCGTCAGCGCTATTTTCCGTTTTTACCGAAGCTCCCGGAGTCATGGACCGGGTTCCGGTTAAAGAAACTTTGGAAACCGGAACTATGCTTTTGGACGCGGTAATCCCTATTGCCAAGGGTCAGAGGCAGCTATTGATCGGCGACCGGCTTACCGGAAAGACCACTGTCGCCGTAGACGCGATAATCAATCAGAAAGAACAGGATGTCATCTGTATTTATTGCTGCATCGGCAAACCCAATTCCAGCCTTCAGAAGATCCTGAATTTATTTTTTGAGCAGGGAGTTTTTCCTTATACCATAGTGGTTAGTTCTGTAGCTTCGGTGTCGATGGGCGAACAATATCTCGCCCCGTACACCGCGACCATGCTCGGAGAGTATTTCATGCGCAACGGCAAAGACGTCCTGGTGGTATTTGACGATTTGACCAAACACGCCTGGGTTTACCGCCAGATTTCCCTTCTTCTGGAACGCGCTCCGGGCAGGGAGGCGTATCCGGGAGATATATTTTACGTGCATTCCCAGATGATGGAACGCGCCGGGTATTTTAAGCCTGAATTAGGCGGAGGCTCGATGACTTTCTTGCCTATAGTTGAGATTTTACAGGGAGACGTCACCGGTTTTATTTCCTCGAACCTGATCTCGATGACCGACGGGCAGATATATTTTTCGACAGCATTATTCAATAAGGGCGTGCGCCCGGCCATTGATTTCGGTTTATCGGTTTCCCGTATCGGGAACAAAGCCCAGTGGCCGGCGATGAAGGCTCTCAGCGGCCAGCTGCGTCTGGAATATATCCAGTATCAGGAACTTCTCCAGATGACCCAGCTGCGCACTACCGGGCTTTCCCGGGAAGCTGAAGACCGGATGAAGCGCGGACAGGCAATCACCCAGCTTTTGATCCAGGATAAGAATAAGCCTTTGCCGATGGAAGCCGAGATCATGTATTTGTTCGCTTTGAGCATGGGTTTACTTGATACTTTATCAGCCGCGGACGTCAGGAAATTCAAAGATACTTTTGTGGCTCTGGTTAAAAAGGAATTCCCCGATCTCTTCAAGGAGATCCGGACTACCATGATCTTAAACGATATCAGTATCGAGATGCTTTACGAAGCGCTCAATCATTATTTCGCGGCGGTCTAGAGGATTATGAAACTATTATCGCAGATAAAAAAGGACCTCGATTTCAACCTGAACCTTTATAACCTGATCGAGGTTTTAAAAGAGATCGCTATAGCGCAATACCGGATCCTGGAAAAAAAGATCCGGACTTTTGAAGATGTATTCGCCGCTCTCGGGAATATCTTCGCTTTGATGCAGTCCAGCAATATTAACCACCCGCTCCTGCGGACCGCCGGCAGGCAGCCCGGGGTCGTTGCTTTGACTTCCGACGCCGGACTTTTGGGCGGGTTGAACATGGGGGTGATGACTCAGGCCATCAAGGAAGCCGAGAAGAGCCGGGCGAAACTGATCATTATCGGAGAAAAGGGGCAGATGTACGCCCAGGAATCGGGCTTGCCTTTTGTGATCTTTAAAGGGGTCAAAGACGAGACCAGGTTCGCTCAAGCCCAGGAATTGAGGAATTATATCCTGGACGAGGAATTAAACCTCAGGCTCGGTGATTTGAAGATCGTTTACCCGGTGGCCTTATCCATAGTTTCCCAGCAGGTCAAGACTTTGCAGCTTTTTCCCTTTACCAAGCCCGAGCAGTTCCGCCAGCCGGCTGCGCAAAGCGCACCGCTGGATGTGGTCATGGAGTCACGGCCGGAGGATATTTTGCAATATTGGATATATCTTTATTTGGGGCAGAAGTTTTACCAGATCTTCGGGTTGGCCAGGCTGGCGGAACTTTCCGCGCGTTTCGCGCATCTGGAAACCAGCAAGACCAAGATCGAGCAGTTGAACAAGGAATTAAAGCTGCAATATTTCAGGCAGCGCCATGAAATGATCGATAAGAACATGAGAGAGTTGTTCGCGGCGCGTTTAGCTTTTAAATAACATAAGAATATGGCTAACAACGATAATTTGAAAAAAGGCTACGTAATTTCGGTCCAGGGCCCGGTTGTTGACGTCAAGTTCGACTTGGAGAAAGATATCCCGGCTATTTACGAGAATATCAATACCCAGACCGTGGACGGCAAAAGAGTGGTTTTGGAAGTAGCGGAACACATGCAGGGAAATATTGCCCGCTGTATTGCCATTAATTCCACTTTCAACCTTCAGCGTAACGCCGAGGTTATATGTTCGGGCTCGACCATCCAGATCCCGGCCGGTGACAGTATTTACGGCCGGATCATCAATATCTGGGGCGATGCTATTGATCAAAAAGGAGAGATCCCTCCCGGAGAGAGGCTGCCTATTCGCGGCCAGAGGCTTTACCAGAAAGTTTCTTCTAAGACCAAAACAGAGAAATTCGAAGTCCTGGAGACGGGGATTAAGATAATCGATTTGTTGTTTCCTCTGGTCAAAGGTTCAAAGAACGGGATCCTCGGGGGCGCTGCTTTGGGCAAAAGTATCCTTACCCTGGAGATTATCCATAATATCGTCAAGAAGCATTCCGGCGCCTGCGTTTTTGTCGGCGCGGGAGAACGCATGCGCGAGGGCAACGAGCTTTATTTCGAGCTGGAACGCAGGAATATTTTAGCTAAAACAGTTTTGATATTCGGCCAGATGAACGAGCCGCCGGGAGCGCGTTTCGGAGTGGCTTTCAGCGGTGTGACTTTGGCGGAATCCATCCAGCGTAAAAAGCAGGATGTGTTGTTGTTCGTAGACAACATTTTCCGTTTTCTTCAGGCCGGCTCAGAGATCTCCAGTTTGCTGGGCAGGCTTCCTTCGGAAACCGGATATCAGCCGACGCTTATTTCCGAAGCCAGCGAGTTTCACGAGAGGATCCGCTCTTCCAAGGAAACCGGCAGTTCGATCACTTCGGTGGAAGCGGTTTATATCCCGGCTGATGATCTTACCGACCCGGCAGTTGTGACGATTTTCAGCTTTTTGGATTCGATCATGGTTCTGTCCCGGCAAAGGATCCAGCTGGGTTTATATCCGGCCATTGACCCTTTGCTGTCTTCCTGCGCCAATCTTGATCCGGACATAGTCGGGGCCAAGCACTATGGGGTTTCCCAGGAAGTTATCCGGATCATGCAGCGGTATGAAGAATTGAGGCGTATAGTCATGGTTATCGGCATCGATGAACTTTCCGCCTCCGACCGGATCATTTACGAGCGGGCCAGGAAACTGCAGAATTTTCTCACTCAGCCGTTCTTTGTGGCCGAGGCCTATACCAGTAAACACGGAGAATTCGTTACCATCCCTCAGACCGTCGAAGGCTGCGAAAAAATAATCGCTGGGCATTATGACCGACGGCCGGAAGGCGATTTTTACATGATCGGGACCGCGCCTTAACCGGGAGAGTTTATGGAAAAATCCACTAAAAGAATCGGTGAGATATTGATCGCCAAGAACATAATTACCGAGGCTCAGCTCCACGACGCTCTCAGCGACCAGAAATTAAGCGACAAATTCCTGGGAGTGATCCTGAAAGATAAAGGGCTGGTTACCGACCAGGAGATTGCTGAAGCTCTCTCGGACCAATTCGGCATACCGCTGGTTGACCTTAAAAGCGAGCATGTCGACTTGGAGCTGGCCCGCAAGTATTCCACCTCCGTGGTCATTGACCATAAATGTTTTCCTCTTAAGCAGGACGACTTTACGGTAACTGTGGCGGTGGTCAATCCGCTCAACGCCGTCGCCATAAGCAAGTTCGAGGAAGAGGCTTATCCGCGCAAGGTAAATCTCGTTGTCGCCAATGAAACAGATTTAAACCAGTTGATCAAGAATTACCGGCAGTATATCAGCGAAAGTATCCAGCGCCTCTTAAAACGTAAACCGCTTGAAGGGACTCAATGAGGAGGCTTTATAGCGGAAGGGAGCAGGAATGAAGAAATCTTCCAAAAGGATCGGAGAGATATTGATCGGCAGGGGCAGAATCACCGAAGCTCAAGTATTGGACGCGCTTAAAGACCAGAAATTAAGCGGGAAATTCCTTGGTAATATTCTGGTGGAGAAGGGGCTGCTTTCCGAGGCTGAAGTCACCGGGGCTTTAGGCGAGCAATTCGATCTGCCGCTGGTGAATATCAGCGCTGAAAATGTAGACATGGAACTGATCCGAAAATTTTCCTCGGCCCTGGTTATCGACCACAAATGTGTGCCTTTAAAAGAAGATGAGACCAGCGTGACTGTGGCGATCTCAAATCCGCTCGACGCGGTGGCCTTGGCTAAATTAGAGGAGGAAGCAAATCCCCGTATTTTGAACCTGGTTTTGGCTTCCGAGCAAGACATTGAACGAGTTGTAGGAGAATACCGCAAGTATATAAGCGATAGTATCCAGCGGCTCTTAAAGAGAAAACCGCCGGAAGCAAGCGCCTAAAGAATAAAGGGCAGGGCTTTATAACGCGATGAATAAAACCGATAATATATTTTGCCAGGCATTGATCAAAAAGGGAATTCTTTCGGCAGATGCGCTTGATCCTTTGATCCGGGAAGCTGAAAGCAGCTTTCAACCTTTAAACACGGTAATCTTAAAGCACAAGCTGGTTAACGAAAAGACCATGCTCGAGATATTGTCCGAGGAATTCAAAATTCCGGTGGTCGATATCAAATCCCTGGCCCCCGAGAAAGCGCTGATCAACAGGATCCCGCCTAAGATCGTGTATTATTACAAGTTTCTTCCCCTTAAAATCTTTGAACATTCCCTGACAGTGGCTGTATCTTATCCTTTAGACATTAAGACCCAGGATGAGATCCGCACTCAACTGGGCTTGGACCTGGAAATCGTGCTGGCGTTTTCTTACGACATCAGAGAAGCGCTGGGGAAATACTACAATGTTACAACCGCTACTATGGAAAAGATCGCGTCTTCGATGCCGCAGCAAGCTCCAGTTACCCAACCCGGAGGAGCGGAAAAAGTCGAAGATATCGAAAAGCTTGCCGGAGACGCGTCGATCATCAAGCTGGTTAACCAGATAATCCTGGAAGCCTGGCGCAAGCGCTCTACGGATATCCACATTGAGCCTTACCGCGCGGGAGTGAGCCTTCGATACCGGGTTGACGGGATCCTCTACGAGGAAAATGTTCCGGCGGAAATAAAGAATTTCATTAACGCGATCATTTCTCGGATTAAAATAATGTCCAACTTGAACATCGTGGAACGCCGGCTTCCTCAGGACGGCAGGGCGGTGGTCAAAGTAGCCGAGCAGGTTCTGGACCTGAGGATCTCCACCATCCCTACTCCTTTCGGAGAAAGTGTGGTTATCAGGATCCTGCCGACCCAGATGCTTTTTAACCTGGAAAAACTCGGGCTGGCTAAAAAAGACCAGGTTCTTTTCGAGTCTTTCATCGAGAAGCCTCACGGGATCATCTTTGTCACCGGCCCCACGGGATCCGGCAAGACCACCACACTTTATACCTGTCTTAGTAAGATTAATACCCGCGACCGCAAGATTATCACTATTGAGGATCCCATCGAATATGAGATGTCCGGGATAACCCAGATCCAGGTTATGCCCGAAGTCGGCCTGGATTTTGCCCGTGGCTTACGCTCTATCCTGCGCCATGACCCGGATGTGATCATGGTTGGCGAGGTAAGAGACCTGGAAACCGCGGAGATCGCCATCCGGGTTGCTCTTACCGGCCATTTGGTATTTTCTACCCTGCACACTAATGATGCCGCCAGCGGGATAACCCGGCTCATTGATATCGGGGTCGAGCCGTACCTTGTCGCTTCCAGCGTCGAAGCTTTTATCGCCCAGCGTTTGGTCAGGGTTATCTGTTCGGATTGTAAATACGAAGATAAGGCTGCTCCCGTAGAATTGAAGAGGTTGATCGCCCGGGATCTGGGGCTGGCGATCGCGGATGTGAATATTTACCGCGGCAAAGGCTGCTCAAGCTGCAACTTTACCGGGTTCTTCGGTCGCACCGCCATCTATGAAATCATTACTATTGACGATGTTATCAAGGATCTGATCATTAAAAAAGCTCCTTCGGGGGCTATTAAGAAGGCTGCTGTATCCCGGGGCATGCGCACCCTGGCCCAGGATGGATGGTATAAGGTTATCAATGGGGTTACTACTCCCGAGGAAGTCATGCGGGTCACTACCGCCGAGGATAACAAAACTCTCGGGGAGCCTGTAAGCTCCGATCAAAATGCGCTTTCCCAGACGTCTTTAGAGAACGACCGCAGGACTTTTATCCGCTTGTCCAGTAATATTAACCTGCGCTATAAGATTTTTCGCAGCGAAGAAGAATTGTTCAGCCGGGGTGTTCGGCCCGAAGAATTCAGCATTACCAGAAATATATCCGCGGGAGGGCTTCTTTTTATTTCTCACGAACTTCTGGTTTTTGGTTCGGTATTGGAGTTAAACATCGATCTGCCGGTTAACCAGGAAACCGTCCAGTGCCTGGCCAGGGTAGTCAGAGTCTCTGATGCCGATAATAAGGGTATATTTGAGATCGGGGTTTGTTTTTTGGATCTTACCGGAGCGCAGCGCGCGAAATTGGAACAGTACGTGGAAAAAAGGGTGGTGACAGACTAAATGGCGACTTATATTTATCAGGCAAAAAAAGATCCGCAGAATACGGTTGAAGGCAAGATAGAAGCTCAATCGGAAAGGGAAGCTATTGAGAAAATAAGCCTTCTGGGGCTGGTTCCAATTTCATTACGCGAGGATAATAATGTCGCGGCTGCTGAGACCGCCGTCTCTCAAGTAATGGTTCCCGCGGGGAAATCCGGGATAAGACTGAGCAGCCGGGAGATAACCATTTTCAGCCGCCAACTGGCGAGTCTTTTAAAATCCGGGGTTCCGATATTAAGGTCGCTGGTAATTATCCGCGACCAGGCCACGAACCAAAAATTGAAATCAATAGTTCAGAATATCTATAAAGAAGTGGAGGCCGGTGCTGTTTTTTCCTCGGTTCTGGCCCAGTATCCCCGGGTTTTTCCCGCGCTTTTTATCGCTCTTATCCGGGCGGGAGAAGATTCCGGAGCTTTACCGGAAGTATTATTCAAGATCTCCGATTACCGGGCCAAACAGGAAGAAGTGGTTTCCCGTTTTAAAATGGCTATGGTTTATCCGGCTTTATTGGCTTTTGTGGGGATCGGGACCGTAGTTTTCATGCTCACTTTTGTCATGCCCAGGTTGACCAAGCTTTACAAGGATATGGGCCAGGGGCTGCCTGTTCCGACCAAGATCCTTATCGCGATTTCCAGCGGCCTTGCGCAGGGCTGGGTTTGGGCACTGGTGATAATCGTGGCCTTGATAGTCCTGATTCAACGCTATTCTTTGACTAAAGCCGGAAAGATCACTAAAAGCATCATCCAGTTGAACCTGCCTTTGTTTGGAAGCCTGGTTTTAAAATCCGAACTGGCGCGTTTCAGCCGGACCCTGGAATTACTTTTACGCAGCGGGATCAGCATTTTACGCTCAATCAACGTCACCATCCCGGTTTTGGATAATGAGATCATTAAATCCCAGTTGAACGCCAGTTACAGGGAACTCGAACAAGGCGGCTCGCTGGGCAGAAGTCTTAAAAGCTCCAAGATCATTCCGGCGTTCATGACCAACCTGCTTATTGTCGGAGAAGAGACCGGCAAGCTCGATGACGCGTTGACTGAAATAGCCGTTTCTTATGAACGGGATACCGAAGAGGCGATCAGGATGATGGCCAGCCTCTTAGAGCCCTTGATGATCCTGGTCATGGGGATCGTCGTCGGTTTCATAGTCGTGGCTATGCTTCTGCCGATATTCGAGATGAATGTGATGGTAAGATAAAATAAATGCGAATACTCCTCGGGTTATTGATTTTTTGCCTGAACACGTCTGCTTACGCTCAGAGCTGGAAAGAAATAAAAAGCGACCATTTCCTGCTCTATTTTATTCCCTCTTCGGTAATCCTTAATTCCAGCGATTCTTCCAGCACGGTCGAGGCGGAAGATTTCAGCAAAGAAGTTTTGCGTAAAGCGGAAGTATATTACGAAAGGATCGCCGAGGATCTGGGCTATCAGCGTGCCTCGGAGTTCTGGACCTGGGATAAAAGGGTCAAGATCTACCTCTATGTCGATCATGACAGTTTTATCAAAGCCTCCAATCACCCCGCCTGGGCAGGGGGGATGGCCGACTACGATACCAAGACGATCAGGAGTTATTTCGGCAGCAGAGAATTTACCGATACCATCCTGCCGCACGAGATTGCCCATCTTATTTTTCGCGATTTTGTCGGGTTTAAAGGCGCGGTGCCTCTCTGGCTTGATGAAGGTGTGGCCCAGTGGACGGAAGAAAAGAAAAGAGAGGAAGTAAAAAAAGCGGTCAAGGAGATGTTAAAGCGCGACGGGCTTTTGACCATGGATGACATGATGAAGCTGCCTATAGATAGCATTAAAAACGCAGAAAATGTTTATATCCGTCCTACCCGGACCCGCAAAGGAGAAAAAGGCGTGTTGTTCTTGACCGGAAATAACCTGATCACCACGTATTACGTTCAGTCGGTATCCCTGGTGGGCTTTCTGATCGAGAAATTCGGCAAGAATGATTTTACCGGTTTTTGCCGGGCTTTGCGCGACGGCAAGAATCTGGAAGAGGCTTTGACCACGGTTTACGGAACGCACATCCGCAACCTCAATGATTTTGACGATCAGTGGAAAGATTATATAGAAAACTACACTTAAGACCGGAGGGGATGATGCAAAAGCGAGTATTGGACAGGGGTTTTACTTTAATTGAATTGATGCTGGTGGTCGTTATTATCGGCGCGCTGGTGGCGATGGT
>JAPLLS010000104.1 GCA_026387435.1 Candidatus Omnitrophota bacterium | reverse complement strand
AATTCCTATCAGAAATCAGAGAAGCCCTGTCTTAATTTAGTTTTTTGCCCCCGTAATTACCAAAAAAACAGCGATTTTTCCGACGATTTGGAGAAAATCGGCGAAAAATTAAAAAAAATTTTGCCTTTTAGCGAATTTACTGATAAAATCAATTTATATAAAATTAATATCACACAGGAAGAAGAAAATAAATTTTTTAAGGACACTCAGGATTTTCCGCCAATGGTTGTAAGACAGGATTTACTGGAGAATATCGGAAATTTCCTTAAAAAATCCCCATATAAATTGGTGATCATTGACGCAAAAGGCGGAGTTTCCTGCGCGGAATTGTCGGAAGTTCCAAAAGTTTCCCTGGTCATCCTGGGTAGATCCAGGTATAAAGCCGGGGACAGTTTTACCAAAGGATTTCTGCACGAATTAGGCCATTCTTTAGGGCTCAGGGATGAATGTGTAAATTGTTTTCAGGTCGGTGAACCCGGTTTTCCCAATTGCGCAAGGACTAAAGAGGACGCCCTGAAGTATTGGGGCGATTTGAGCGCAAAGGGCGAGGGAGCCAATTTTTTTGGCGGCTGCTGCGGTAATCGCAATTATATCCGGGGGACTATTGCGTCGCTGATGAATGACGCGGAAAAAGCCGAATCTTTCGGGCCGATAAACGAAAGATACCTGAAGAATGTTTTATCCGGAGCGGACTAGAAAGCAGTTTGCCTAAAGAAAGCCTTGCCTTTTAACGAGTTTCCTGCTAAAATTAATAAAATTAAGGGTTTTAGGGGTTCCCTCCGTTTATAATTCGCCAGATTTCTGCAGAATATTGGAAATCCCTCAAAATCGCGCGTAAATTACTGGGAATTGAGTAAAAAACGAGGCCAATTATGCGTTCAGATACCATTAAAAAAGGGTTGGAAAGAGTTCCTCATCGCGCGCGGTTGCATGCGACCGGGTTGGGAAGGAAAGACCTGGAGCGGCCGTTTATCGGAGTAGCTACTTCTTTTACCGATCTTATTCCCGGGCATATCGGCATGCGCGATCTGGAGCGGTTCATCGAACGCGGGGTCTGTTATGGCGGAGGGGTGCCGTTTTTCTTCGGGATTCCGGGGATCTGCGACGGCATTGCTATGGGCCACTTGGGGATGTGTTATCCTTTGGCGACCCGGGAATTGATCGCTGACTCCATTGAATCGGTGTGCAACGCCCATCAGCTCGACGGCTTGGTTTGTTTGACCAATTGCGATAAGATCACTCCCGGGATGATCATGGGAGCGACCCGTTTGAATATTCCCACGATCGTGGTTACTGCCGGGCCGATGATGTCCGGCCGTTTTCGTAAAAGAAAACTGGCTTTTGTCCACGATTCTTATGAAGCCTTGGCCCGGGCTAAAAAAGGCGAGATATCCAGCGAAGAATTGACTTGTTTGGAAATGGAAGCTTGCCCGGGAGCAGGTTCCTGCCAGGGGCTCTATACTGCCAATACTATGGCTTGTCTAGTGGAGACCATGGGTATGTCTTTGCCCGGCTGCGGGACGGCTCTGGCGGTTTCAGCCAAGAAGCGCAGGATCTCCCAGGCCAGCGGGGAGCGGATCTGCGAACTGGTCAAAAAGCAGATTAAACCCCGGGATATCATTACTGTTAAAT
Organism: Candidatus Omnitrophota bacterium; assembly: GCA_026387435.1. Lineage (GTDB taxonomy): Bacteria > Omnitrophota > Gorgyraeia > Gygaellales > Profunditerraquicolaceae > JAPLLS01. The sequence goes on along the minus strand of JAPLLS010000104.1, from coordinate 2,324 downwards.
CCCTGGAAAACGCCATTCGGGTGGACATGGCTTTGGGCGGATCGAGCAACACGGTTTTGCATTTGACCGCGATCGCCCATGAGGCCGGAATAAAACTTAACCTGAAAAAATTCGACGATATTTCCAAAGATACCCCGCACATCACTTTATTGGAACCGGCAGGCAGCCATTATATGGAAGACCTGGAATTCAGCGGAGGGATCCCCGCGGTTTTGAAACGTTTGAAAGCTAAACTTAATAACGTGGCTACGTTAAGCGGCAGGAAAATTTATGATATCGCCGATAGCGCCGAAATCGTGGATGATGAAGTGATCCGGCCGTTCAACCGGGCTTATCATCAAGAAGGCGGGATCGCGGTGCTTTACGGCAACCTCGCCCCTAACGGCTGCGTGGTCAAACAGTCCGCGGTCAGTCCGAAAATGATGAAATTCACCGGCAAGGCCCGGGTGTTCAACCGCGAAGAAGAGGCGATGAAAGTTATCCTCGACCAGGATGTCCATCCCGGCGAGGTTCTAGTGATCCGCTATGAAGGCCCTTCCGGCGGCCCGGGAATGCGGGAGATGCTTGCGCCGACCTCGGCGATCGTGGGGATGGGGCTGGCGGAGTCAGTGGCCTTGATCACCGACGGAAGATTTTCCGGGGGGACCAGCGGACCGTGTTTGGGCCATGTTTCTCCGGAAGCGGCGGCCAAGGGGCCGATCGCGATCTTAAAAGACGGAGACATTATCAGTATCGATATCCCTAACCGTAAGCTGGAAGTAAAATTGACCAAGGCTCAGATCGAGAAACGTTTCAAAAATTGGAAACCGGTGGAACCGAAGATCAAGACCGGCTATCTGGCGCGGTATTCACGGATGGTCTCTTCGGCGGATAAGGGAGCAGTGCTTCAATAAAAAAAGATATCTTAGCTCATAATTTCATGAGCTAAGAGCTATTAGCGAGTAAATAATATTATGAACGGCGCACAAATATTGATCGAATCTTTAAAACGCGAAGGCGTGGAAGTGATATTCGGCTATCCCGGCGGGCAGGTGCTGCAGATATTCGATAAGCTATACGATTGCTCGATAAAATTCATCCTGGTCCGCCACGAACAGGCAGCAGCTCACGCGGCAGACGGCTATTCCCGGGCAACCGGCAGGGTGGGAGTATGCCTGGCTACATCCGGGCCGGGGGCCACGAATCTGGTTACCGGCATTGCCACCGCTTACATGGATTCCATCCCGATGGTGGCTATTACCGGGCAGGTGAAAAGTTTTTTGATCGGCAACGACGCTTTCCAGGAAGCGGACGTGACCGGGATCACCCGGCCGGTGACTAAACATAATTTTCTGGTCAAAGACGCCAAAGACCTGGCCAGGACCGTGCGTGAGGCGTTCTATATCGCTTCTACCGGACGTCCCGGACCGGTGCTCATCGATATTCCTTCGGATGTTCAGACCCAGGAAGCGGATTTTATCTGGCCGGAGACCGTGGAGATCCGCAGTTACAAGCCGACATTGTTCGGCCATCCCGGGCAGATCAAGAAAGCGGTCAAGCTGATCGCCAAGTCCAAGAAGCCGATCATTTACGCCGGAGGCGGGGTGATTATTTCCAACGCCTCCCCGGAATTAAGGGAGTTTGCCGCCCGGATCAAGGCTCCGGTCACCAACACTTTAATGGGGCTGGGGTCATTTCCTCTGAATGACCCGCTGGCTTTGGGAATGCTGGGCATGCACGGGACCGCTTACGCCAATCACGCGATCATGGCCGCGGACCTGATCATCGCCGTGGGCGCGCGTTTTGACGACCGGGTGACCGGCAAGCTCGACGCATTCGCCCCCAACGCCAAGATCATCCATATCGACATTGATCCTTCATCGATCAGCAAGAACGTTTCAGTCGATATTCCCATTGTCGGCGATGTCAAGAATGTGCTCGGCCAGCTGCTGGAAGAGATCAAGAAGACTCCGGACACCGCGGAGTGGCTTAAGACCATAGAATCGCTGAAAAAGACGCATCCTTTAAAATATAACGGCAAAGAGCGGATCAGTCCGCAATATATCATCGAGTCTATTTCCGAGATCACCCGTTCCCAGGCGATCATCACCACCGAAGTCGGCCAGAACCAGATGTGGGCGGCCCAGTGGTATAATCATATCCATCCCCGGTCGTTCATTACTTCCGGCGGTTTAGGGACGATGGGTTTCGGATTTCCCGCGGCCATGGGCGCCAAGGTCGCCTATCCGGAAAAGACGGTCATCGATATCGCCGGAGACGGTTCGATCCAGATGAACATCCAGGAACTGGCCACTTGCGTCTGCAATAAGATCAACGTGAAAGTG
>JAPLLS010000010.1 GCA_026387435.1 Candidatus Omnitrophota bacterium | reverse complement strand
GGCTATCCAGATCGACGAAGCTTTTCGCGGCATTGCTACCCCTTTCGGCATGAAAACCGCCTGCCTGATCGGAGGCGCGCCCATGCAGCCGCAGATCAATGATTTGAACAAAAATCCCCGGATCGTTATTGCCACTCCCGGTCGTTTGATCGACCATATGTCCCAGTGGCATTTTATGCCGGATGAAGTCTGTATACTGGTCCTGGATGAAGCGGACCGGATGCTGGATATGGGATTCGCCCCTCAGCTGGAAAAGATCATGAGGGTAATGCCTAAAAACCGCCAAACCATGCTTTTTTCGGCAACTATGCCGGATGAGATCATGAAAATGGCTTCCAAGTACATGAAACTTCCCATCCGGATCGAGGTTGCTCCTTCCGGAACAGCCGCGGAACTGGTGACTCAGGAATTGTATATAGTCAAAAGAGAAGCCAAGAACGCCATTCTTAAGAAATTACTGGCTCAGTTTCACGGGCCGGTTCTTTTGTTCTCCCGCACTAAATTCAATGCCCGCAAGATCACCAGGTCGATCAAGGAAATGGGCTACAGTGCGGCGGAGATCCATTCCAACCGTTCATTACCTCAGCGCCGCGAAGCGCTGGAAGGGTTTAAAAAGGGAAAATACAAGGTCCTGGTCGCCACTGATATCGCGGCCCGCGGTATCGACGTTACCGGGATCGAACTGGTGCTTAATTACGACCTGCCTGATGATGCCGATAATTACGTGCACCGCATCGGCCGCACCGGAAGGGCCGGCCATAAAGGCAACGCGATCTCTTTCGCCACCCCTGATCAGATCAATGAGGTCCGGGATATCGAGAAAATCACTAAGACTACGCTTCCCAGAGGCAAGCACAGCGAGATACCCCAGGAGCAGTTCATGCTCAATCCTCCTCCTAAAGTGCGCGGAGGTTACAAGGGTTTTTCCCGCCATAAGTTCGGTGGTAGTGGAGGCCGAGGCGGCAGTCGCGGAGGCGGCGGTGGGGGCGGCAATAGAGGTGGTAGTTCCGGATCAAAGTTTGGCAAACGCAGAAGCCCGCATTATTAAATAAGCCGCTTTAAGGATTAACTTAACAAAAACAGGACGGTATTGAGCCTAAAAATTCAATGCCGTCTTTTTATTTTCGCGGTATAATATGGGGAATAATGGAAAGGAAGATTTTCTCCCCCTCGCCGTATCTCGGCTCGGGGTCAAATTTTCTTTCTATAGATAATGTTTTAGAAAATTTGAAGGGAGGGGAATATGAAAATACTGGTGGTTTTTTATTCTCTCTACGGACATGTTTATAAAATGGCGGAAGCGGTTTGCGCGGGAGCACGGGAACTAAGCGGAGTAAGCGTTGATCTGCGCCGGGTCCCGGAAACTTTGCCTAAAGAAATTTTGGAGAAGATGGGGGCAATTGAGGCCCAAAAGGCTTTCAGCCATATCCCGGTTTGCTCGGTCGAAGAGTTAGCCCAGGCTGATGCCATTATTTTCGGCACGCCCACCCGTTTCGGGAATATGTGCGGCCAGATGCGCCAATTTTTGGATGCCACCGGCTCGCTTTGGGCCAAAGGGGCGCTGGTCGGTAAAGTGGGAAGCGTTTTTACCTCGACCGCCACCCAGCACGGCGGCCAGGAATCGACAATTTTAAGTTTTCATACTACCTTGCTGCATCACGGTATGGTTATCGTCGGCCTGCCTTACGTTTTCCAGGGCCAGATGCGCAGCGATGAGATCACTGGTTGTTCTCCTTACGGGGCGTCTACGATCGCCGGCGGCAAAGGCGAAAGAGCTCCCAGCGAAAACGAATTGGCCGGAGCGCGTTTTCAGGGCAAACACGTAGCCCAGATCGCTTCCAAATTAGCCCGGTAATCCGCGACAGTGATATCTCGACGATACTCCAGGAATTCGTTTAGAACCGCCATATCCGGCAAAACCTTTGTCATAATAATATAACCGGGTAAATTTTAAATTTAAGGAACTTTTTCTTCTTTGGGATTGTCTAATTGGTAGAAAGAGGAAAAGGCTTTCAGCCTGAAATTAACAAGAGGTACAAAAGAGGAGGGGAAAATGAAAAGAACAATACGGGTTAACAAATCTTTGCCGGTAACGATTTTCAGCATAGTCGTTATTATGTCTTGCGCCAACGCATTTGCTGCGGACCGAGGATGGGATAATAACAGAGGAAAAGGTTACGACAGGGGAAGAGAAAGCGGTCCGGACAAGAAATTTAGCGGGAGCAGGCAGCATGAAGTTGTGGTAGTGGGGCATGAAAGATATAATTATCATGATGGCAGGTTTTACCGGCCAAGCTGGTTCGGTTTTGAGTTCCTTTTGTCCACTCCTCCTTTTGGGGCGATCGTGATGTCCTTGCCGATCGGCCACCATACTGTTGTAATAGGAGGCGCTCAATATTATTCTTATAATAATGTTTATTATAAGCCCTGCCCTTCCGGTTATGCTGTTGTTCCCCAGCCGGCAGTGGCTGTTGCTCCTGCGCCGGTATTTTTAGCGCCTCAGCAGGTCCCCAACGAGACTGTGACCATAAATGTACCTAATTCAAACGGCAGCTACACAGCGATTACTCTGGTTAAGCGTGATAACGGCTATATCGGGCCGCAGGGAGAGTACTATCCTGATCATCCGACTCTCGAACAATTAAGGGCTTTGTATGGAAGATAGGATTTGCTTGATAAGTTGTTTATTGCGAATATAATAGAGATTTAAGGATCGTAGAAAGATTTATCCCCTGTGAGGGAACTTACAGGGGATAAATCTTGTCTAATATAATGAAAGGTTCGATGAACGATATTGGTCAGGATATCCTGGAGAAAGCTTCTCAGGGGGACCTGGAAGCTTTTGAACAGGTGTATAAGTCGGCCAGCGGGTTAGTGTATAATGTGGCTTTGCGGGTTACCCGCAACAGCGCTGACGCTGAGGAAGTTACCCAGGACGTTTTCATGAAAATTTACCATAATCTGAAGAACTTTCAGTTCCGCTCGACATTTAAAACCTGGGTCTACCGGATCACAATAAATACCGCGATCAACTGTTTTCGCAAAGGCTCCAGAGAAGAAAAAGACAAAGTGGATTACGACGGGATAATAGAATCCCTGCCCGCAGGCTGCTCTGCCGCTGACCGCGTTATTCAGGCTGAGAATGAAGCCAGGCTTGACTCGTTAATGAAACTCTTAAGCCCGGAACACCGGACCTGTTTGATATTACGGGAAATCGAAGGTTTGAGTTATCAGGAGATCGCCGTCAGTTTAAAAATTCCGGTTAATACCGTGCGTTCACGGTTAAAGCGGGCGCGTCAGGCGCTGCTGGAAGAGGCGGGAAAGGCGCAGGTGCAAAATGTTGTGTAAAAACATTCAAGAGTTGATCAAGTCTGATTATTTGGATAAGGAGATCGATGAAGCGGCTCTAAGACAGGTCAAAGAGCATCTGGCTGCTTGTCCGTTCTGCCGGGAGATGGAAGAACGGTTGCAGGCTCAACGCCGGATTTTTCAAAGTGCAACGCGTTTCGAGCCTCCGAAGCGGATCTGGCTGAATATTCAGGATGCCATTGTCAGCGAGCGCATGGCCAACGAGGATAGCGCGAAATCGGGTATTATCGAGCGCTTAAGAGGCCTGTTAGGGCCGCGGCGGCCAATATTTGCTTTGGCCAGCGTTCTGGCAGTGACGATCTTTGTTGTGGTTTTGGCGGGCGGTTTAATTAACAAACAACAGTTTCTCGACCGGGCAGGTAGCAGTGATATTTTTTCGGTTTACGGTTTTAGTTCAGACAGCAATTATCCTGCCGGGGATATGGGGACGAGTATCGAGAAATATTTTTTATAGGGAACTTTTTGGGTAATGTAAACGTCTAAGTTAACAGAAGGAGGGATGCTATGATGAAGAGAACAAGAGTTACGGTAATCGGTTTGGCAATAGTTTTTCTTGCGTTAAGCGCGGCTTACGCCCAGGGGCAGGAGAAATATCGCCAGGGCGGACAAGGCAAAAAAGAAAGTATCTTCAAAGAGCTGAAATTGACTCCCGAACAGGAGAAGAAGCTTGAGGATAACCGCAAAGCGCAGCAACAGGAAATGCAGGATCTCCGGGAAGCCCTTAAAGCTAACCACGAGAAACTGCAGGTAAAACTTAAGGACCCGGCTGTTACCAGGGCTGCGATCGAGCCGCTGGTCAACGAGATCAAATCTTTGCAGGCAAAGCTGATTGACCACAGGATAAACGGGATTTTTGCGGTAAAGACGATTTTGACTCCGGAGCAATTCGCCAAGTTTAATGAGATAATGGAAAAACAGATGAAGGCCGGAAAAGGCCGGGCGAAAGGTGCGCAGGATAAGCCAAAAGGTCCGCCGCCGGAAATGTAATAAATTCCGGGATCAATAGGTAATAAAAAAGGGGAGAAAGTTTTTCTCCCCTTTTTTTGGAAAAAAACGGGATTTACCTTGACATGATAAGTATGGAGATGTATATTTATATTGTATAGCATACATTTCATACATAGCATACTTAAAGTCAGGAGAAGAATATGGAAAAATTACCGTCTATCCCTAAAGTATACGGAACAGTGACAGTTGGCGAGCGCGGCCAGGTGGTTATTCCCGCGGCTATCCGCAAGTCTTATCATTTGAATCCCGGAGATAAATTAATCGTCATTTCCGGAGAAGGCGGGCCGATAGGGTTTGTCCCGGTCGCCGATTTTAATTTATTCATTAAACACCATGAACAATTTCTGGCGCAAATAAGAAAAAATGTCCCTAATCAAGCATAGCGGCAATATAATGATCGTTGTTTTCATATTTTTATTCCAGGCGTTAGTGCCATTTAATTTTGCCGCGGCACAGGAGCTTTTGACCTGGGATGGCTGCATAAAAGAAGCGGCCAAAAATCATCCGGATTTGATATCCGCTTCTGAAGCGATCAAAGAAAGCGTTGCTGCCAAAAAGATAACTTCGAGCGGCGAGTATCCCCAGGTCAGCGCGTCCTTAAGCGCTTCGAAATCTAAAGCAGGAAGTAATCCTTCGGTCGACAGCTATTCCACGTCGCTTTCCGCCAGCCAGCTGGTGTTTGACGGCAAGAAAACGATCAATAACGTCAAAGCGGCCCAGGAAAATATCCAGGCGGCAAAACATAATTTTCGTTTTACTTCCTCTGAAGTGCGCCAGGCGTTAAGGGTGGCGTTCGTCAACCTGTTAAAAGCCCAGGAAATGACCCGGATCTCCCGGGAGATCTTTGAAATAAGAAGGGCGAATCTGGAACTGATCACTTTGCGTTACCAGTCGGGGCTGGAACATCGGGGGGCATTGCTTACCGCGGAGGCAAATCTGGCCGAGGCTCAATATAACATTAATACCGCCGTGCACGAACTCCGGGTAGCTCAAATGAACCTGTCTAAACAATTGGGCCGGGGGAAATGGTCGGCGTTATCGGTGAGCGCGGATTTTACGGTCAGGGATATTCCCTCACAGGATATCGATCTCGAGGCCCTGGCTAAAAATAATCCTCAGATCTTGAAATTGACCGCTCAGAAGAACTCCGCTGAATTCAATCTGCGTTCCGCCTACGGCGGTTTTGCGCCGTCGGTTTCAGTGAGCGCCAACACCGGAAAAACCGGCGCTACATTCTTTCCTCAAAACACTGAAAAGGGGATCGGTCTTTCTTTGAACCTGCCTTTATTCGAAGGCGGGCTGAAAACCGCGCAAGTCGCCCAGGCCGAAGCCGCTTTAAATCAGCTTAAGGAAAATGAACGCAGCTCAAGGGACAGCGTTATCGCCACATTGGAACAGTACCGGGCGGCGCTGCTGGAAGCTATCGATAACGTGGATGTGCAGAACAAATCTTTGCTGGCCACGGTTGAGCGCTCGAAAATAGCCGAGGCCCAGTATTCCATCGGGACAATTTCTTTCGATAGCTGGACGATCATTGAAGATAATCTGGTTAGCGCGAAAAGAGCATATTTGAACGCCCAGGCCGATGCAATGCTGGCCGAGGCGAATTGGATCATGGCGAAAGGAGAGACCCTTGAATAGCAACAATAAAACTAAATTGATCGCGGGTATAATTCTGGCGGTTGTGATTGTCGCGGCAATCGCGCTGTGGAAGCGGCCGAAAAACAATTCCGGAGAAGTGATCCGGGAGATCAACCCGCATATGGGTTCGATCCAGACCCTGGTTTCTTCTACGGGTTCGGTGCTGCCCAAGAACCGGCTGGAGTTGATCCCTCCGGTAGCGGGAAGGATTGAGAGTATTCTGGTTAAAGAAGGAGATAAAGTAAAAAAGGGCCAGACCCTCGGCTGGTTGAGTTCCACCGAACGGGCGGCGCTTCTGGACGCGGCACAAGGCCAGGGAGAGGAAAAGCTTAAATATTGGCAGGAAGTCTATAAGGCGATCGCCTTGATCGCTCCGATTGACGGCGAAGTGATCGTAGCTACCATCCAACCGGGGCAAACTGTCACTACTTCTACCGCGGCGCTGGTATTGTCGGATAAACTCATTGTCAGGGCTGATGTGGACGAAACTGATATCGGAAAGATCAAAGTCGGCCAGCAGGCTATTATCAGTTTGGACGCTTATCCCGAAGAAAAGATCAAGGCCGCGGTGGAGCATATTTATTATGAATCTACTACAGTCAACAACGTGACCATTTACAAGGTCGATATCCTGCCGGAAGAAGTTCCGGTTTTTTTCCGTTCCGGGATGAACGCTAACATCGATTTTGTGGTGGAGGATAAACAGAACGTTATGCTTATTCCCCAGGAAGCGGTGACTACCGAGAATAACGAGAGTTACGTGCTGATGCGGGGAGCGGACGGCAAGGAATTGGTGAAGAACCCGGTTACCCTGGGCATTACCCAGGATAAGAACGTGGAGATCGTCTCCGGGTTGAGAGCCGAGGATACGGTGATCGTCAAGTCCAAGAAATACGAGCTGCCTAAATCCTCAGCGCTCGGGAAAAATCCGTTTATGCCCACCAGAAAGCAGAATACTACCGCTACTTCCGGCGGTAAAAAGAAGACCAGCGGGAACCAGGGGCCTCCGCCGATGTAAAATTTTTTTAAAATATGATCGAGATAAAAGATATCCATAAGACGTATATCATGGGCAATGTCGCGGTAAAAGCCCTGGACGGAGTATCGCTTACGATCGCCGGCGGAGAGTTCGTGGCGATCATGGGGCCTTCCGGATCGGGAAAATCCACGCTCATGCATATTCTGGGATTATTGGACCGGCCGGATTCCGGGAAATATTATCTGCAAGGCAAGGAAGTCACCACTCTAACGGATAAGGAATTGGCTGTGGTCCGTAACGGTCTGATCGGATTTGTTTTCCAGCAGTTCCATTTATTGCCCAGGATGAGTGCCCTGGAGAACGCGGAATTGCCTTTGATCTATGCGGGCAAAAGACACATGCGGGAGAGGGCCAGGCAAGAACTGGTGGAAGTCGGGCTTGGCGAAAGGATAATGCACAGCCCCAACGAGTTATCCGGAGGCCAGCAGCAGAGAGTGGCTATTGCCCGGTCGCTGGTTAATGATCCGGTGATTATTTTCGCGGACGAGCCTACCGGCAACCTTGATTCCAAGAGCAAGGCCGAGATCATGGCTATCCTCAAAACACTTAACGCTAAAGGAAAAACCGTAGTAGTGGTTACTCACGAACAGGAAGTCTCTCAGCATGCCCGCCGGGTCATCCTGATGCGCGACGGAAAGATCATTTCCGATGAGCGCGTCAGCCAAAGCGCGAAATCGCCCGTAGGCGCTGCAGCTTCGCAGCGCGGGGTGGAGCTCGTGTTGGCCGAACACCGTAAGGCCTTGGGAAAGATGCAATTCCTGGATTATGTGCATCAGGCTTTGACCGCCATGGTTTCCCATAAGATGCGTTCCGTTTTATCCATTTTAGGTATTCTCATCGGTGTGGCCGCGGTGATCGCCATGCTTGCTCTCGGTAACGGCGCCAAGGCATCAATCGAGCAGCAGCTGGCGTCGTTAGGTTCGAACCTTTTGATGATCCATCCCGGGCATTCCAGATCCGGCGGGGTCTCGCTGGAATCTACTACCCGGTTAACTCTCGAAGACGTCAATGTTGTCAGAAGACTTTCCAACGTGAAAAGAGCTTATGGATCGGTGCAAAGCCGGGTCCAACTGGTCTACGCCAGCAACAACTGGAATACCCAGGTGGAAGGTGTGGGCGTCGAGTATCCCGATATGCGCGCCGCCAAACCTGCATTGGGCAGGTTTTTCACCGAACAGGAAATGAAATCCAGGGAAAAAGTAGCGTTGTTAGGGACGACCGTGGTCACCAACCTTTTTGGGGAGAACAACCCGGTCGGAGAAACGATAAAGATAAACCAGATCAATTTCAAGGTGATCGGGATCCTGCCTACGAAAGGCGCCGGCGGCTTCCGCGACCAGGACGATACGGTCATAATCCCCCTTAATACGGCCATGTACCGGGTGTTGGGTAAAGACTATGTGGACAATATCTACGTCGAGGCGGTTTCGACGGACCGCATAGATGCCGCCCAGGAAGAGGTAACCCAGGCGCTGATCAGACAGCATCGCCTTTCCAAGGATCAAGAGGATTTGTTCGATATCCGCAACATGTCGGATATCAAAAGCACCATGGAATCGACCATGCAGACTTTGGCGCTGTTGCTGGGTTCGATCGCCGCGATCTCGCTTTTAGTCGGGGGCATCGGGATCATGAACATCATGCTGGTATCGGTGACCGAACGCACCCGGGAGATCGGCTTGCGCAAGGCTATCGGCGCCGATAATAAAGATATCATGGTCCAGTTTCTGATCGAATCGGTCTTGATGTCTTTTATCGGAGGGATCACCGGGATCATTCTGGGAATAGGGGCTTCGGTAGCCATGAAAGTTTTTGCCGGCTGGGCGGTGCAGGTTTCCGCTTTTTCGGTAGTCTTATCTACGGTATTCTCTTTGATCGTGGGCGTGGTTTTTGGACTCTGGCCGGCGCAAAAAGCGGCCCAACTCAACCCCATCGAAGCCCTGCGTTACGAATAAATAATAAAGTCCAGGCGGGTTTTAAAGAAGAGACGGCAATCGGAAGGAAAATTCCAGTGCCGTTTTTTTATTTTTAGAGTATAATAAAAACGTAAGATTTAAGTATTTGGGGAATTCAATGAAACCTAAGATTACCGCGTTGATGATTCTGGTTTTGTTGCCGGTGTTTATGGGGTGGGTTATGAAAGAGTTTGATCAGAAGAACGAAAAAATCGTTATTTTTGACGCCAGTACCGGAAAATTTGAGGAAGTTGAAAAAATTTCCAGGACCGGTGCCGAATGGAAGAAAATTCTTACCCCGGAACAATACCGGGTGACCAGAGAAAAAGGCACAGAGCCTCCGGTTCAGAGAAAATGCGATCTGCCCAAGGAAAACGGGATTTATCAGTGCGTGGGCTGCGGGACTGACCTTTTC
>JAPLLS010000118.1 GCA_026387435.1 Candidatus Omnitrophota bacterium | reverse complement strand
GAACCGTGGTAATGAAGAACTGGCTGCCGTTGGTTTTCGGACCGGCATTGGCCATCGCCAGTATACCCGGGCGGTCAAATGTGACATCGGACTTGAATTCATCTTCAAAAGGCTTTCCCCAGATCGATTCTCCGCCCCGCCCGGTTCCGGTGGGATCTCCGCCCTGGATCATGAAATCCTTGATGACCCGGTGAAAGATGATGCCGTTATAATACCCTTTTCCCACCAGCTTAGTGAAATTCTCGCAGGCCTTGGGAGCTACGTCGGGAAAAAGTTTGATCTCGATCTTGCCGGCATTTGTTTCCAGAATAACATTTTTAGCGTCCATGGCGCTTAGCCCTCCTTGAAAGATGAAACCGATTAACCCCGTAAGCAACAAAGAAATTACTTTTCTCATCGCTGCAACCCTCCTATTATTTTTTGGCTTTACCCTGGTTGGCTACGGTATCCATGGCTTTCTTTACTTCTTCGGGATCGCCGAGATAATAATTATTGACCGGCTTGAGATTATCGTCGAGCTCATAAACCAACGGCAGGCCGGTGGGAATATTCAGTTTGACGATCGCTTCATCGGAAATATTGTCCAGGTATTTAACCAAAGCCCTCAGGCTGTTGCCGTGGGCGGCGATGATCACTTTCTTGCCGGATTTAATGGCCGGGGCGATGGTCTGGTGCCAGTAAGGCAGGAACCTGGCTACGGTATCTTTCAGGCACTCGGTGAACGGAACATCTTTGGGATCCAGGTCTTTATAGCGCCGGTCATTACCGGGAAAACGCTCATCGGATTTTTCCAGGGCCGGGGGACGGATATCATAGCTCCTGCGCCAGATCAATACCTGGTCTTCCCCGAATTTCGCGGCTATCTCCGATTTATTCAACCCCTGCAAAGAGCCGTAATGCCTTTCATTCAATCTCCAGGAATTAATAACCGGGATCCACATCAAATCCATCTGATCAAGAGTGATCCAGAGGGTGCGGATCGCCCGTTTCAGTACCGAAGTAAAAGCCACGTCGAATATAAAACCTTCTTTTTTCAGGACCTGTCCGGCTTTTTGGGCTTCTTCCATGCCTTTTTCGGAGAGGTCGACATCCGTCCATCCGGTAAACCGGTTTTCCTTGTTCCACACACTTTCGCCGTGCCTTAGAAGTACAACTTGTTTCATTAAAGTTCCTCCGATCAAAAACGATGATCGTTCCAACAATCGATCTAAAATTTTATTCGGTTTTTTTGCCGATCTTAACGGTGATATGTTCCTTATCCCCCCAGGGCCAGAACATTACGAAAACCGGATCAGAATCAAGATGGGTGAAATAAAGACTTTGGCCGGGCATTATCCCGCCGTAATGTTGAATAATATTCTGCACCTCGTTAGAAAGCTTATTTTCGGAAGGCCAGGCAGGAGGGCCAAAAATCAGGGTTAATTTGGCCATCAGTGCACCCAGTCCTTTTTTCAGGATGACCGCTTCAAAAAGCTCGTTGTTATCCATTCTTACTTCTTCGAATCCGCAGGTCTTAACCTGGCTTTTCAACTCATCAAAAGTCATATTCCCTCGTTTGGTTTAATTTTAACCATTATATTACATTAAACCGAAAAACCAAGGATTTTTTGGATAACTTAAAAACGAACCGCGTGGCCCAGCCAGAAGATAAAAATTATCGCCGCTACATGAAGAACCCACCAACCGGGTTTAAATAACATGATCTTATACATAACATCCTCCTTTATTTCCAGAGAATATTGCCTAAAGCGTAAATTACGGACATCCCCGCCAAATGCACCCACCACCATCCCATATTCGGATAGCGTAAATACCTGCCTTTAGGCAATGAATCGGTATCGGCTTTGAGGAATTCCAGCAGATATAGCGCCCGGCCCAAAGCGAATTTTCCCCACAACACGGCAATGTCCGCGAATAAAGTATTAGTGATCAGCCGGATTAAAGTAACCGGACCTTCAAAATGCGCGATCGAGAAATGAGCCATGGTGATGGTCCCGATGATGACTAAAAACCCGTCCACCAGATAGCCTAAAACAACCGTGCGCCGGAACCAGAAAAAAAGCGGCAAAGCAAAAACGCTGATCAGTCCCGAGAAAAAAGGAATAAGATAAGCGGCATTTTTACTCGGTGGATGGATCCGCAGATGCAGCAGCCATCCTCCCAAGCAGACGGCAAATAACCCCAGGATCAAGGTTATTTTTATTACCTTTTTTTTGTTCGTACCACACCTCCTGAATTATAAATAATAGACGCTTTAGGCATCTATTTGCTTCCTGTTGCGGGATTGGCCGGAAGAAGATATTTTTCGCGTAGATTGCTTTCGACCATTCTCGTGGTTTCAGTCCGGCCCTGATCCGGGAGCGCTTTAAAAAGTTCTTTAGCGACGGCCGGCGCGTCATCTTGTTTTTTGCCTTTACTTAATTCTTTGGCTTTGCGATCGAAAACCTTGATATAAGCTTCCATATCTTTAATATCGGCAATTGTGGAAACCTGGCCGTGTCCGGGGACAATGACCTTGGCTGTGGTTTTTTCCAGGCCGGAGAGGACTTTCCCCAGGAAGGAATATCGCCTTCCCCCAAGTAATTATGATATTTGGTAAACAAGATATCTCCGGCAAAAAGAACCTGGTCCGGAGAAACCAGTACCGTGATGCTGCCGTCGGTATGCGAGGCGCCGGGATAAGAAAGATCCACCATAACTTTTCCGCCCAGATCAATTCTCATCGCGTCCTTGAAGGTCACGGTAGGAAACTTAAGGATCGTCCCCTCCATGTCCGCAGCGGTCAGTCCGAACTCCTGGTAGTGCGCCAATGCGTATTCGCTTTTCGGCGCGGCCAGCCGGGAATTCTCAATAGTTTCTTTCTTGAATCCCAGAGCCGCCATCTTTTCCATCATCGTTGGATCCTTACCAGCCAGATGCCCCGGGCAAGCCGCGCAGTTGATCCCGCAAGGTGAAACTAAATTATTTTTATCTGCTTCGTTCACCACTCAATCCTTTCGTTTATATAGACGTTTTTCTAATTCTAGCACTGACACTAAGTTAAGCAATAAATATTATCGATTTATACCCCTTTTTAGAACCAGTCCAGAGGAGGTACTAACAAAAAAACCCTGCTATTTTTGTAGCAGGGCTTTCCTGAGAAACGAAAACCGACTATTGATTGGCGGCGTTCATAGCCGCGGCTTCGGTCGCATCGAGCACTCCGTCATTATTTGCGTCATACTGCGCTTCTATAGCGGTATCAACTTTGGCTTTACCTTGCGTTTTTATCAGTTCATACCTGTCTTTTATCATTTGTTTGGCTTCCGCCCTTTCAAGCACGCCATCCTGGTTAGCATCGTATTTCTGCTCAAGCGCGGTATTAACGCGGGCCTTATTCTCAAGTTTGTCAGGCACCAAGTCATGGTCTTTATCGATACGCCGCTGTTCCCATTTTTTCTCCATGCGTATTTCTTTTTTATCGACTACTCCGTCGTCATTTCGATCCGCATGTTCAAGCCTAACTTTTGCCTTGGCCACCTGAGCCTCGGCAACAGCCATAACAGCGAATACACAGACAATTACACCCCCCCACAGCACACTTTTCTTGACCATTTACGGCCTCCTTTAAGAAACGAACCACAAACTATCTTTTATTATTTTATTCCCGGCAATAAATAATGCAACAATTATTTAAGTTTTGGCCGGGTCCTTGATCAAGC
>JAPLLS010000077.1 GCA_026387435.1 Candidatus Omnitrophota bacterium | reverse complement strand
ATCTCGTGGAATATCACCGCCAGGGTAGTCACGATCCCCACCCGGGTGGAAACCATAAAACTGGCGGCGATCATCATCCCGTCCAGGAAATTATGGAATCCGTCCCCGACAAGATTAAGATAGGTGAAACTGTGGACCTCGCATTTTCCTTCTTCGTGGCAGTGGCGCCAGAAGAAATACCTTTCCATCAAAAAGAAAAGGACGATCCCCCCGATCAGCCAGTAAAAAACAAAAGTACTGGAGTTGGCTTCCAGGCATTCAGGAAGGATATGCAGAAAAGCGCCGCCGATCAAAGCCCCGGCCGAGAAACCGATAAGATAAAATAAAATCCGGTGCAGCTGTTTCTCTTTTAACAGGAATGTGAATATCCCAATAAGAGAGATCAGGCTAACCAGGAACGTGCTGACCAGAATCCAGACTAAGACCATAGCCTTAATCCTATCCTAAGTTAGGTTTTCTGCCTTTATTTGCTTTCTTGGAACGCCAGTTAAGCTTGCCCCTACGTTTTCTTTTTCCCATTTTAGTTTCCTTAGTGGTTAACGTTAGTATTTATAATAGTTCGCAGGCACTGTCTGCGAAATGTAGCGGACCCCTTCGATAATGCAGATGCGGATCGCTTTTTCCATGGGGGTATTGGCGTAAACGCCTAATCCCCCGCCTAAAGTCCAGCCGCCGAAAAATCCGGCCATGAACCCGGCCGAGATGTCCGTGGCCTGGCCCTGCACCCTGGTCGCGGCTAAAACTTCCGAGGTGCTGCTATCGACAATACGGATATCCAGGGCCATGTGCGCTTTGTTCAAAGACGCGCCCAAAAGCCCGCCCAGAATTCCGCTGCCTAATCCCCCGCCTCCGCCGATGCCGCCTGCTCCGCCGGAAGCCTGGGGTTCAAATTCGGTTACTGCCGCGGTAATAATGACGTCCGCAGTCTTGATCGCTCCCCGCTGCGCGCCGCTGCCTTGGGCCGCAGCTCCGGAAGCAGCCAACTCCTGCTCCTGCATCACCGCGTTCAAAACCTGGCGCTCCACCACCCGGAAACGGTTGCTGTTCACCAGGGCGGTCATCAGCATTTCGCGTAATCCAGTGCCGATCTCTCCGCTGGCTTTGGCCGCCTTAACCTCAAAATCCGCGACCGCGATCCGGGCCAGGGGCCCGTTATACGGCGGAAGCGGCGTCGCTCCGGCATTATTGTCTACCTTAGCAGAAGGCTGGGTAAATTTTTCCAAAGTCTTGCACCCGGCTACCTGAATAAGCACTATTGCCCCAACCAAAAAATAAAAAAAACGTTTCATTCTATTTGCCCGCTTGACCCGGCGCTTGAGTTGTTTGCTGCTTGCTTATAGCCTCGATCAATTTAGGGACCATATTATTCGCAGCACTCACCAGTGCTTCCCGACCTCCGGTGATCATATCCGTATGCACGGAATTCCCGGCAGCATCCAGGTAAGCGATGATCTTGCTGTCTTTAACCCGTATCAATTTGGCCGAAAGGTTGGCAAAACAAGAACGCATCGTTGATTGAGGAACCGTGCCGCCGCTGGAAGCCACAGCTTTGCCCAGAACCACATAATCCGCTTTGGAAAGATTGGCCAGTTTTACTGAGTCTTTTTCCGACAGATCCAGAGTACGGTAAGCCTTGTCCTTTTTGATGGTCTCTCCCAGCTGCTCAGGCTCAAGAACTTCATATCCGGCTTCAATGATCTTCTGAGCTAGGACCGCTTCAGTAGCTGATAGATCGATCTCGCTGGCCCACCAGCCGGTTTGCGGAGACTCTATATTCTGCTCTGCGATCAACAGGATCAACTTGGGCTTCTTAGGCTCCTGGCCCCAGGCCAAACCAGAGACTAAACCCAAAGCTATGAATAAAGATAAGAAAAGTTGCCCTTTTTTCATATTCCCCTCCTTTTAATCACAGTTTATACTATATTAAATGGCTTAAACTGTCAAGCAAATCCTAAAAGTCGATCAATTTGGACAAAGTTTTTATTTTTTTTATGATTTTCCAGGGCTTTTCCGCTTTAATTTCCCGGATCGAACTTGAACCGGTAGTGACGATCACGGTTTTGACCCTGGCCCTTCTGCCGGCCTGAGCGTCAATAACCATATCCCCCACATAAAGAGTGTCAGACGGCCTTAAAGAAAACTTGGCAATGATCTGACGCAGGATCTCGGGATGCGGCTTTCCCGCTTTAAGCTTGTCCGCGCAGAGAACATAGTCAAAATAGGAGCTTAATCTTAAATGGCGGATTAAAATCAAAGAAAACCGGGTAGGCCGGTTGCTGGCTACAGCCAGTTTATAGCCTTGGGCTTTAAGCCCGGCCAATAGCCGGATCACTCCCGGAAAAACCTTGCTGTATTTGACCAGGCTGGTCTTGTGATCACGGCGATAAGTTTCCAGGACCCCGGCCACATCTTGAGCTTTGACAAAAAACCTCAACAAATGCGTGTCTCCCCAGCCCACCGCCCGGCGGATAACCAGCCGGCTTTGTTGCGGATATCCAAAACGTTTCATTGCAAAATTAAAACTTTTGGTTATGGCCGCGTAGGCATCGATCAAGGTGCCGTCTAAATCAAAAATGATAAGTTTGAATCTTTTCATAAGTTATCTTCTCGTTAAAACAAAAGGCAGGAATCGCTTCCTGCCTTAGGAAAACTTCTTAAAGTTTTTTAAACCTGATTTATTGCCCCTTTGCCGGCTCAGAGCTGGAATTCGCAGCGGCGGGAACTGCGGTATTTTCCACTGCAGGTTTCATTCCCTGTTTGGGTTCCTCGGGAGCAGCGCCTTCAGCATTAAGGTCCTCGGCACTTTCCGGTTTCTCGACGCTGATACTGACCGCAAGATTCTTGCTGTCCGCGCCTACAACATAATCGATACTGACCATATCCTGAGGCTTGATCTCTTCAAGCGATTTTACGTTTTCGAATATCGTTTTAGCGTCAATGGAAACCGTGGCCTGCTTCTCAATGTCAGTATCGTAATCCAAATAAGTCATAGTCAGGGCCTTAGCGGGAATATCCACGGAATTGATTTCTCCGTAGAGCCATTCCGTAGGAACCGGCTTGACATCTGCAGGGTTGGCTGGCGCGGACGGAGCAGCAGGCGCAACAGCTGTGTTTTCCTGGGCGGCTGCCGGCTTCTGGCTAGTTTGGTTTTCCTGGGCAAAAGACAAGACTGAAAAAGAAACCGCTAGAAAGACGAAAAAAATCAAAATCAATAAATTTCTTTTCATGTTAGACCTCCTTGTAACCCAATGCAGTTAAAAAATTTCCCGGCACCTGTTTTGAATTTTCTGGTAAATTGCCACGGCAATTGCAGCCTTGAATAGATCTCCGGGTACAAAAGGGATCAAGCCCATAACCAAAGCCTGGCTAAAAGAACACCTTAAAAAAAGTTTCAGCCAGAAAACCCCTAATCCCAGGATCAAGAAATCTCCTGTCAAGAATATCAGGAACATCGAGAATTTATTGGAAACCCGCGGGAGGATTTGGCCGATAAAAAAAGAAGCCGCGATAAATCCTAAAAGGTATCCGGCTGTGGGGCCCGCCAGGTACAACAAACCGCTTCCCGCTTGGCTGAATATGGGCAGGCCCGCTGCTCCCAGAAGAACATAAGCCAGTTGGGCCGCAACTCCCTGTTTCTTTCCTAAAACAGCCGCGCCCAGCAAAACAAAAAACGTCTGAAGGGTAAGCGGCACCGGAGAAAAAGGCAGTGGTATGCGCACAAAAGCACCCAGGGCAGTAAGGATAACAAAAGCGGTTATCCCGATAACCCGGGATGCGCTGCGGTTAATAATTATGTCTTTTCTTAGGGTAAATTCCATGGTTTTTATTATACAAGAAAAAAAATAAAAGGAAAGGGTTAATTAGCCGCCCTCTTGTGAGTTTGACAATTAACCCTTTCCTGGAAATAAACCTATTCTTTGGCTATCGCCAAAGTAATAACCCCGGCTAAAATGAAGAACAGTCCCACGGATCCTTTGATCAAGTTCAAAAGATGGGGCCAACCCCTGTAAACTAACCAGGCGCCAAAAGCCAAGAAAGCCAGACCCAAGATCACTTTGAATAAAGTTACCATCATCTTCTTTCCACTTTCGTTCTTTGCCTCAGTTTTCACTTCTTCTGCCATCTTTTCTCCTCCCTGTTAAAAAAACTTCCAGCAAACAATCTAATTTTCTCCCCTCGGACGGGCTTTCCACCTGCGGTGTATCCAGCTCCATTGCGAAGGGTATTTCCGGATATACAGTTCAATAATATCGGTTATCTTCTGAATGTTCCGGGTGATCGTTTCAAGCTCATCTTTGCCGTTTTCCAGCTTTATTGGCGGCTCAAAAAATATATCGTGAGTATCGTCTTTGCCCCGGACAATAAAACAGGGCACTATAGCCGCACCGGTTCTCTGGGCCAAAACTACCGGGCCGGTGGCTGTGGCGGCTTTAGTCCCAAAAAAATCTACAAATACGCCCGAAGTCCCGAAATTCTGGTCCAAGGGAATAAGTAACGCCCGGTTAGCGCGTAAACTACGGATCGCTTCTTCCACACAAGCCCGGCGAGGAATGCTCAGGATCGTCTTGACGTCTATCCTCGCCCGCTCAGCCTCGAATATTTCTTCCACCCGGCCTTCTTTAAACGGCCGCATGATCACCGCTGTCTTGTAACCTTCCAGGCTAAGTTTGACCATCATCAAAGGAAAATTTCCGAAATGCGCGCTGACCAGGATCACTCCTTTACCAGCCTTGAGGGCTCTATCCAGGATCTCCGGATTCCTGATCCGGACAATGCTGCGGACAAAATCAGGCCGGTGCACCGCGTAGAAAAGTTCTCCCGCGGATTTAGCCATAGACATAAAACATTCCCGGACGATCCACTTTCTTCCCGGCAAGCTCAAATCTTCACCAAAAGCGTTCTCCAACCCTGCCCGAGCTACTTTCTGATGCTTAAAGAAGATCCAGCTCAGCAAGTGCCCCATAAAACCGGAAAGAACATAGATCTGCCTCTTATTAATAAACTTAATTATCAAAGAGCTGAATTCCACTATAAAGCGGACTAAAACAAAAGTTATAAACTTACGTATCTTAGTTAGCAGCATTCTGTTATACCGAAGAGATTATAGCAAAATTAAATAAAATTTGCAAGCAAAATTAAAGTTTATAGCCGAAGCTGCGCAAAAGATCCTTGCGCCAGGCTATATCCTCTTTATTCTCAAGTCCTTTAGGCTTTGCTCCATCAATTACGCCCATGATCCCCCGGCCGGTTTCGCTTTCCGCGATCACCACTTCCGCGGTATTGGCGGTAGCGCAGAAAATGTTGCAGACCTCCGGAACGGACTTAATCGCGTTTAAGACGTTTATCGGGTAGGAATCCCGCATCAGGATAATAAAACTATGGCCGCAGCCCAGGTTAAGAGCGTTTTCTCCTGCAAGTTTCTTCAATTCCTCATCAGTGCCTTCTACTCTTACCTTGCAGGCGCCCGATGATTCCACGAAGGCCAGGCCGAATTTTACCCCCGGGACATTGTTGACCATTACCTCAAAGATATCCTCAACACTTTTGATGAAATGGCTCTGGCCTAAGATCAGGTTTATTTCCTGCGGCTTCTTGATTTTAACTGATTTGAACTCCAGCATATCATCCTCTCGGCTCTATAGCCCTTTTAAAATAAACCACAACCCTACGCTGGAAATCCCGCCCATCACTGCCCCGAAATAAAACGGGGCCGCAGGACTGAGATATTTCCAAAGCAAACCGGCCAATAAAGATGCCGGCAAAAGTCCGATACCCACCAAGGTCGCATGTAAGCCGATCGTAGTGGCCTTAAGATGCCCAGGTGATATATCTGTTACCAGGGCTTTCTCCACCCCTTCGGTGAATCCCATATACATCCCGTAAACCCCGAATAAAACCCAGAACATGGATGAAGAAGTATTCAGGGCAAATCCCAGATATACCAAAGCGTAGATAAAATACCCGAAGACCAAAACTTTCTTGCGGCCGATCTTGTCGGAGAGACGGGACGCGGGATAAGTAAATAACACCCGGGAAATATTATACACCAGATAGAACAGGATCACCGCGGTTAAAGTATTTCCCGCGTCCTTGGCCTTTAAGAGCAGGAATTGATTCGAGGAATTGCCCAGGGTGAATAAAAAAGTGAAGATCAGAAAAAGTTGAAGTTTTTTATCCAGGGTTTTCCATTGGAATTTTATCTTAGGCCGCGATTTCTCCTCGGCGGCTTTTTTCTCTTTTACCAGGAACAAGAACAGTACCCCCAGGAAAGCCGGGATTAATGACATAAGAAATATGTTCCGGATATTCCCTTTATAATATACGACAAAAAAATAGGCCAGGGTAACTCCGCCGACGGCACCCAGGGCATCAAGGCTGCGGTGCAGTCCGAAAGCTGCCCCTCTTGTGACCGAGCTGGCAGCGTCGGCGATCAAAGCATCCCGCGGCGCGGTCCTTACTCCTTTGCCGAACCGCTCGATAACCCTGCCGAACAGTACAAAAGTCCAGCTGTTGGAAAAAAACACAAACAGTTTTCCCGCCGCTGAATTGGTATAACCGAAAATAGCAAAGGGTTTGCGCTTCTTTAATTTATCCGACCAAAACCCGGAAAATACCTT
>JAPLLS010000038.1 GCA_026387435.1 Candidatus Omnitrophota bacterium | reverse complement strand
CAGCATATCGTAAGCCAGCCCCTGCTTGATCTTAGCTTTTAATGCTTGAAAATCATCCTTAGCGATGCCCAAAAGAACAGGCTTGGCCTGAGATTCCATTACCGCCGCAGCCAGGGAGTAAGAATTTGAATTGCGGATCTTCCCGGGCCTTAATTTTTCATTAAGCCCGACCAGTTCATCTCCGGTTGCCAGTATAGCCACTTGCGGGGTTTTAATCACTTTCAATTTCGCGTATCCCAGAGCGGCTAAAAGCGCAATCTCCCCTGAGCGCAGCAAAAAGCCTTTCTTAAGCACTAATTCATCTTTGCGGATATCCTCTCCCATAAAACGCGCGTTCGTTCCTCTGGCAAAGGTTTGCCGGATGAAAACCAAACCGTTTTTTTCCTGGGTTTGTTCTACGGGAACCACGGTATCAGCTCCCTTAGGGATCGCAGCTCCGGTCATGATCCTTATTGCCTGATTATTTTTAAGAATTACCCGGGTGGTTTGGCCGGCAAAAACACTGCCGATGATCTTAAGCTTAACCGGATCAGCAATATTAGCGGCTTGTATATCCTGATGGCGCACGGCGTATCCATCCATCGCCGAATTATCGCAGACCGGCAAGTCGATTTGAGAAACCACGTCCTGGGCTAAAACACAATTCAAAGCAGAAAGCAGATCAACCTCCTGGCTGGTTAAGGGCTTTATTGCCCGGGCGATAATGTCTCCAGCCTCTTTGTAGCTGACAAATGTTTTCATGCCTCTACCCCCTAGCGCTTGATCAAGTGGATTGCCGTGGCTTTAAATGAAACAAAAATTTCTTTTTCGGGCTTTAAATTTAAACTTTCAATCGATTGCTTGGTGACAAAACTCACCAGGGGAAATCCTGCTTCAATGGCCACTTTATATTCCAGCATCCAGGGTTCGATTTTGATTATCTTGGCTTTAAAACGGTTACGGGCGCTGGTGGCCTCGTCTTGTCGTGATATTATAACATCTTCCGGCCGGATGCAGACAAAAACATTATCGCCTCTCTCGCAGGCAGATATTGCTTCCAGTGTTGTCCCATTAATTTTAACCGAACAAAGATTATCTTCCTTTTTGACCACTTGGCCTTCGATGATGGTCTCTATCCCAACGAAATCGGCAACATCGCGGGATGCCGGATGGCTAAATAAGCGCGAGGGCAGGTCCCGCTGCAGGATCCGGCCGTTTTTCATCACGCAGATCTCATCGCCCAAACGCAACGCCTCGGACTGATCCTGGGTAACGAACACCGTGGTCAGGTGGTTGTCGCGGATCGTCCGGCGCAAATCGGTAATAAGAGTATCCTTATACCGGGGATCAAGGCTGGAAAACGGTTCATCCATTAAAAGAAGCCGGGGCTGGGTGACCAAGGCCCGGGCTAAAGCTACGCGATGCATCTCTCCGTGGGAGATTTTCAAAGCGTTTTTTGTTTTAAGATGCGCGATCTTAAAATCTTCGCAGGCCTGGCCCACAGCTGCAGTATTGCGGATGCCCCGGATACGCAGCGGCAGGGCAATATTGTTAAACACCGTATCGTTGAGCAGGTACGGACGGGGAAAAACAACCGAGATCAAGCGGCGCAGGTTCAAGTCTATCTGCGGCTTTTTCAGCCTCTTGCCGAACAGTTCAATCAAGGCGCCTTTAGGCCGCTCAAAGAAGGCAAGGGTGTTTAAAAGCGTGGTCTTTCCTGCTCCGTTGGGGCCAATGACGGCCAGGACTTTTCCCTCGGCCAGGGACAGGTATGGTACTACAAGACAAAACCCTCCGGGATAGGCAAGGTGCACGTTCTCTATCCGGTATACCACCATTTTAACGTGCCTTTCTCTGCTGGATAAAAGTCAGGGTAAGGTTAACGATAAAGCTCATGGTTAACAAGATAAGGCTTAGGGCAATGGCAATATCGATATTGCCCATGTGCGTCTCAAGCACGACGGCAGTGGTCAAGACGCGGGTCTGGCCTTTGATATTTCCGCCGACCATCATCACCGCGCCCACCTCTGAGATAATGCTGCCAAAACCGGCGATCACCGCTGCCAGCACAGAAAGCCTGATCTCCTTGAGCACGATCCAGAGCGCCTGCCGGGTGGTCGCGCCGAGGGCAATGATCTGCAGGAAGAATTTCTGCTCAACGCTCTGCACCGCAGCCATTGACAAACCGGTGATGATGGGTGTAGCAATGATCACCTGCGCCAGGACCATGCCGATGGGAGTATAGAGCCAGTGCAGGAACCCCAGCGGCCCGTAGCGGGACAAAAAGAGCGTAACCACCAGCCCCACCACTACCGGCGGCAAGCCCATGCCGGTATTGATCAGGGCAATGGCCAGCTTTTTACCGGAGAATTTCTTTATGGCGATCAAACTGCCCAGCGGCACCGCGATGACCACAGCGATTGCCGTAGCCAGGGCGGATACAAAAAGGGATAATTTCACGATCACCATCACCTGGGGATCCAGGGTGGCGGTCAGATGTATCCCTTTTTGTATGCCGTCCAGAATAAACTGCATCGGTTACTGTTTAGGTTGGTAGTCGTAAAAAAACAGCTGCTGTCCGAATTTCTTCCTGCCGAAGTCAATGATAATGGCCTTGGCGTCTTGGGAAAGTATAAAATCAAACAACGCCCGGCCGCCCGCAACATTGATCTTGGAAAATTTCTGCGGGTTGGCCAGGATCAGGCTGTACTTGTTCAATAGAATGCCGTCGCCTTCGCTGAGGATAACTAATTTCAGATTTTTTTTAAGCGACAGGTAGGTAGAACGGTCTACCAGGCAATAGCCCTGTTTTTCATTGGCCATATTCAAGGTTGCTGCCATGCCCTGTCCTGCCTCGATATAGTGTGCCTTGTCCGGCTCAACACCCGCAGCCTTCCAGATCTTTAATTCTTTTTTATGCGTGCCGGATTGATCTCCCCGCGAGATAAACAAAGCGCCAGACGCGGCTATTTTTTTAAAAGCATCTACGGCCTTAGTAGTTCCTTTTACTTTTGCCGGGTCTTCTGCCGGCCCCAGGAGCACAAAATCATTATGAGCAAAGGTGGTGCGCTCGATGCCGTACCCCTCGTCGACGAATTTTTTCTCATCATCAGGGCTGTGCACCCAGAGGATATCCGCCTCACCCTGCCTGCCCATCTGCAATGCCTGGCCCGAGCCTACGGCAATGGGTTTAACGATATAGCCGGTCTTGGCCTGGAATTTCTCAAGCAGGACATCCAGCAGTCCGGTGTCTTGGACGCTGGTGGTCGTAGCCAGCACTACGGTCTTTGCTTCCTGGGCGATTGCCCGGGGTGTGGCGCATCCCAGCGCTGCCACGAATATTGCTGCTGCGAATAGAAAAACTCTTTTAACCATGTAAAGCTCCTTTCTAAAACATTAGAATTTTATCGTTGTCTGAGCATAGCACCAGTCCGCGTCATCGTGGGCGCCCCTATCCTTGACATAGCCGCCGGCATAAAAATGGGCATACCCTGCCTCAAGCTGAATTTCTTTGGTCAAATCGTATTTGCCGATGAGGGAGACCTCGGTGCCGACAAAAGAATCCACGTCGCTGGTAGTGGCTGTTTTGATGGTTGATCCTAAGGAACTATACCAGATGTCCCTGGTACTATCCAGCCAGAAGTAATTCACTCCCGCGGTAAGCTGCAGTTTCTTTGCCGGGGTAATGCTTGCGCTTGCAGCGATCTCACGCATGTTCTGCCAGCGGAAGAAATCCATGATGCCGTACGGCGCGTGCGTTGACTGATACAGCGGCACAAAGGTCTCAGAGTCGTTGTCATTGGCATCGTCGTCGCCGCTGGCCAGATTGAATTCCAATGTCAGTTTCGGCTTAAACATAGCATCAAAGCTCTGAGTCAAATCTGCGTGCAAGGCATAGGCTTTGATGTCCTTGGTCCCATATTCCCCGAATTGGTAAGGCAGCTCAACATCCATCACAGCGCCATCCCAGAGATCTGCCTTGACCCGGGCGCCGATGGTATAGCGATGGATATGGCCGGTTGACTTTTTGTTATTATCGATAAGGTTCAAGTCATAGACTTCAAACAGAGGCGATTTTTTATCTTTCTGGTAGCCCAGATACACGCCGTTTAACTGCTCTTCGTCGTTAATGTGGTTGGGATTGTTGTCGTCATACTTGACCACATACCCCAGCAGGGCATCCGCAGACCAGGCGCCTTCCCGGTACTTGATCACTGCCGCGTCAAAGGCATTGATCAGGTTCGCCCAGGTAGGAGAAGCAACGATCCTGCCTTTGCCGTACTGCAGTTCCTGACGTCCCAGTTTAAGGCTGACCCCGGAATCAAACAGTTTGTTCAAGTTAATGTATGCCTGGTGCAAATCAAGATCGTCTAGCTGAGTATTCTTCTTCCTCTGGAAGTTTGCTACCCGGGCATCCAGGCCTTCGACAAACACCTCGATACTTTTTTCGAGAGAGAATTTCGCGTTTAACCGTAACCGGTTAAAAAACAGGTTGCCGTCGTCTTCAGCGGCTTGGTTGTAATCAAAATCAGTCTGGTATTCCCAGCGGAAACGCTCCTCGATGCCGAAATCCGCTTTCCAGTCGCCAACCTGATAGCCTTTTAAGAAATTATCGGCTGCAAAAGCCTGTGAAACAAAAAAGCAGAAAAACAACGCAGCCATTATTATTTTATATTTCATCGTGTTCCTCCTGTGCAGGATCAGTGATTTAGGTTGACCAAAGCATTCCCGGTTATCCGGTAAGGTCTTTTAAGCGTATGTTTCCCGGCCTGCGGTGGTCCGCTCGGCCGCATCAGGTCCCCTCTGATAAATGCACTGTCCTCATCTTTTCTGTCCTTTCAATTTGCACGACTTGGGAATCATGGATCGTGATCAGGATAGACCCGAACTTGATTTCCTTGATCGCTTTGGCAACTTCTTTTAAGAGAAGCTCTTTTCTTCCGGCAGGAATACCGGGACATAAGTCTTTTCTCTCTGCTGAGTTCATGGCCTGTCTTCTCCTATTGGATCCTGGCTTCGGCGCTGTAGATATTCATTTTATTTTTGCGGCAAAAGCCGATAAGGGTAATCCGTTCTTTTCTGGCTAAAGCTACTGCCTGGGCAGTGGGCGCGCTTACCGAAGCAATGATCGGGATACAACACCTCTGTACTTTGGTAATGATCTCCAATGGGATCCTGCCGCTGGTCAGGATGATTTTGTCGTGTACTGGAATCTCCTGTTCCAGCGCCTTACCCGCAACTTTATCAAAGGCATTGTGCCTTCCCAGGTCTTCTTTAAAAACAAGGATCTTGCTGGTATCGCAGAGGGCAACACTGTGCACGCCGCCGGTCCTCTTAAACTCCGCGCAGCTATTATGGAATGTGCGCATTAACGCCAACAGCTTTTGGGAACGTATAGTTACGCCAGAGGTACGTGCTGGCGTTCTCTGCGGGTTCCTCTGCCGGGCAACGCGCACCTCGGCAATATTTCTTTTCGTAAGGTTCAGCGTCCGAATATCGCAGAGGCGGGCAATAGCTCCGGTGGTATACAAATGGCCGATGACCAATTCCCGGACATCCCGGGAACTGCAATACAGCGTGACCAGGTGCTTTCCATTGACCCGGATGCTCAGCGTGGTTTCTTCGGTCAGAAAATCAAATTCCCCCCTCTTGTTTTTTCCGCTGACTTTGATGATCTTAATCTTTTTCATGTCTTTCTCCTTTTAGGTAAAAATACGCCGAAATCGAAGATCGACGAAATCTTTTACTTCTGCGTTCAGCCGGGCAAGCTTTTGCACCAGTTTTTTTGCCCGGGGTGTCAGCCGTGAGCCCCCTCCGTACCGGCCGCCCTTTTCCCGCTGGATAAGCTTTATCCCCAATGTCTTTTCGCTGGAATCAATGTAGCTCCAGGCATGGCGGAAGGACATATCGAGTTTTTTTGCGGCCTTATTGATCGAGCCGGTTTCATCAATCGCCTGCAAAATCCTGAATCTGCCGTCTCCCAGGACAAGGCTGTTATTTTTTTCCAGCCAGACCTTTGATTTTACCTTAAGCATTTTGCCTTGGCGAAGTTTTGAAGCGTGTTGAGATTAGAAAAATAGCGCGACTGCGAGCCCGGAAAGTCGCAGAATGCAGCGCCGGGGCAATGCGCGATAAAATTTTTGAGCGAAAAATCCCCGGAAACGATCATCCTGCGCATTAGCGGCAGCATCGTTTTCGTATATACGGCATGCAGAGGTTCTAGATCCCGGCAGCGCGCCACCAGGCACGGCGGTTTTGTTTTTTTAAAACGGGCGATTTGTTTTTCAATAATGGCGTTATGCAAAAACGGCATATCGCAGGCCACAAAAAAAGCGGCTTCGTTTTTGATCGAGCGCAGGCCGCTATAGATCCCGCCTAAAGGCCCCAGCCCGGGGATAGCATCCCGGACAACCGCGACCGGATATTTTTTATACCTGCCCGGCGAATTCGTTACCACCACTATCTCGGGAAAATTTTTCCTTAAAAGCGAGATCGTCCGTTCGACGAGCGGTTTTCCTTTGACCAGCATAAATGCTTTGTCTTTTCCCTTCATCCGGGAATTTTTGCCTCCTGCCAGGATAACTGCTGAAAGCTGCATATTTTTTATTGGTTAAACTCTATTCTGATCTTTTTGCTTTTTCCCGCCCCTTTTAAACTGCGCACAAATCCACTAACCACATTCTTTAGGATGCCGTCAACGAAAAAATTCATAAATACCGGTTTATCGCCGATCCACAGCCTGGCCTTGGAGTTTAAATACACGCATCGGCAGGGTTTTTCTTTGTTTTTTACGATCTGCCTGGCCAGGTCAAAACAGCTTTTATGCCCGCATTTAGCGCAGTTTAGGCCCGGCAGGTTAAAGCCCTGCCCGATAATCCTTTGAGCAAGTTTTTTTATCTCTGCCCGGGAAAGAGCATTGTTTTTGACAAATCCTATTTCCAGGCCGCAGGAAAGCTCTTTTTTTTCTTTCCGGGTATTGTAACAGACGATCCTGGGCAGGGTCTTTTCTTGTTTGAAGCCTTCTACCAGCACATAATCCGCGTCAAAAGCCGAAAGCAGATCCTGCAGTTTTGCCGATCTTTTTTTGATCAGGCTGGTTTGAGCGTCAGATACCACTGCCAGTTCCTGGCAGCCGGAAAGAAAGGCCTTGTCTTTGGCTGAGACCTCGATCGGGCCGTGGCAGTGTTTGATGATGGCGACCCGCCGGCCTTTTTTCTTCAGAAATTTGGCCAGCGCGTTTACCAGAGCGGTCTTTCCGCTTTTTTTAAATCCGACTATAGCGACTGCTTTCATAGGTTATAAAAAAGAAAAGCTTCCCCGTGGATAAAAGGAAAGCTTTTGCTCTAAGCTTTCTTCTCCTTTCCAAACACGGGAGGCAAGATAGTTGCCTATCTTACCCGAAGGTCCGCACGGCCTGTTGGAACAGGTCTATCCGGACTCGGAGAATTGCTGTCTTGTCTATTCTTTAAACTATACTCTCGCGCTCTGTTGCAGGCCATGCTCGTCAGCCCAGCCGGCCACCAGCTTGATGATAGTATCGCGGGCCTGATTCTTGATCCCCACCAGGCGGTAGAATTCTTCCAAAGCCTGGACATGGTCTGCCACTTTGGGATTCTCAGGCAAGTCATACACTTTGGGGCTTTCGGTGATAATAGTCATTACCCCCAATCCGCCCAGCTCAGTCTCTCCGTAGAGATATACTTTAGGAAATTGCCCTTTAACAGCCGCGACTCTTTTACGGGCAAGTTCCAGGATTTCTTCTCTCTCTCCGAATTTCAACGCTCCCGGAGGGCAGGTCTTTTCACAAGAAGGAGTCATTTTATTAACCACCCGGTTAGCGCAAAAAACACAGTCCCTGACCTTCATATCCTTCTGGTCAAGTTTGGGCACGCCAAAAGGACAGGCGCTCACGCACATCCCGCAGCCAACGCATTTTGAAGCGTCGCGCATCTTAAAACCCTCTTTGTGCTTGGTGATAGCCTGCGTGGGACAAGCTTTAATGCAGGCCGCTTCAGTGCACTGCATGCACTGTTTTTTGCGGAAAAGCCATTTCATCGGACCGCCGTCGGACACCTCAGTGAATTTGATCAAAGTAAACGTATTCGCAGTTGTATCGGGCATGGTTTGATAACTGCCGGTAAAAGTAGTTTTTTCCGCCGGCAATTCGTTCCAGCGTTTACAGGCAACCTGACAGGCGCGACAGCCGATACACTTTGTCGTATCAATTAAAAATGCTTTTGCCATAGTCTCACCCCACCTTTTTGATATCGCAGAGGAACGCTTTACTCTCCTGGATCCAGGTATTGGCGTCTCCCGCGTTAGTAGTTACCTGATTTGCTGAATAATCCTGATTTTTATCCGGGCCTCCGGTGATATAGCCGTTATATCCGAAGTGCCAGGGGATATTAACCATTTCCACGGTCTTGCCGTTGCAGGTAAAAGGCTTAAGCCTCTCAGTAACGCAGGCCTTGGCTTGAACCTCGCCCCTGGCGCTGGAGACCTTTACCACATCTCCGTTCTTAATGCCCCGATCCGCGGCTAAGCTTACACTCATTTCCACGAACATCTCGGGCATCAGCTCTGCCAGCCAGGGCAGGTTTCTGGTCATGATCCCGGTCTGCCAATGTTCGGTGACTCTGGTAGTAGTGCAGATGATCGGGAAGTTTTTGGCTTCGCCTTTTTTATCGAATTCTCCGGACCAGATCTTGGCGCAGGGATTGACATTTTGCGAGGAGAAGGCATTGGCCAGCGGGCTTTCATACGGCTCATAATGCTCCGGGAAAGGCCCTTCGACCAGATCTTTGCTGAACAGACAAGCCACGCCTTCAGTGCGCATGATAAACGGCGATTTGGCGGAAGTTTCCGGCGGGACAGTTTCACCCTTGGGGTTCTTAGCCACAAAGTCAGGCACATCAAAAGTGATCCATTTTTTATTGGCTTCATCCCACTTGATGATCGCTTTGTTGGGATTCCAGGGATTACCTTTGGCGTCGCAGGAAGCGCGGTTGTAAAGGATCCTGCGGTTAAGCGGCCAGCACCAGGCCCACTGCGGATACAGCCCTAATCCCGAGGGATCGGAGAGGTCGCGCCGGCTGGCCATGTTCCCTTCTTCGGTATAGCTGCCGCTGTAAATCCAGCAGCCGCAGGAAGTAGAACCGTCATCCATAAGTTTGGTAAAATTCAAAAGCAGTTTTCCGGTATTTAAATCATACCCGTTGATCTCTTTGGCTACCAGATGGGGATCAGCTTCTCTTCCGTAATCCCAGGCCAGCTCTAAGATCGGCTTATCCTTGGCTGCCGTGCTTTCCAGATAGAGATTCCTCACTGCTTTAAAAAGCTTGTCCACGATCTCCAGATCAGGCAAAGACTCGCCATAGGGAGGGATTGCCGGGTATCTCCACTGCATCCAGCGTCCGGAATTGGAAATACTTCCTTCCTTTTCCACTGATGCTGCCGCGGGAATTAAGAACACTTCGGTCTTATTATCCTTGGGGTCGACTCCCGGACGCTTCCAGTATACCGAAGTATCCGTCTCCCACATATCCACCGCCACCATCCAGTCCAATTTATCCAGGGCTTTCTTTATTTTAGTGCTGTTTGCCCCTCCTACCGCGGGGTTCATGCCCATGATCAAAAGCCCCTTGATCTTGCCCTTGAGCATGTTATCAAAAATTGAATAATAGGAGTGATTGCCGCCTGACTTGGGAAAGTAGTGATAACAGAACTCATTTTCCTTGGTCGCGTTTTTGCCCCACCAGGCTTTGAACAGGCTGACTACAAACTTGGGAGTGTTCTTCCAGTAATTCACCGACGCGGTGTCTTTGGTCGCCGGAGTAGTCTTTTCCAGATAGGTGGCCAAGTCCTTCATTTCCGCGGTCGGAGACTTCAGATAGCCGGGCATGAGATGGAAAAGGCAGCCATGGTCAGTCGCGCCCTGCACATTTGATTCGCCTCTTTGGGCGTTGATCCCGCCGCCGGCGATGCCCATATTGCCAAGCAAGGTCTGAAGTATGGAGTAGACTCTGATATTCTGGGTGCCCACAGTATGCTGAGTAGCGCCCATGGCATAAAGCAGCATGCCAGCTTTTTCCGGTTTTCCGGTAGCATTGAAAGCCTCGACGACTTTCAGATAAGCTTCCTTGGGGCTGCCGCAGACAGAACAAACCATATCCACGTCGTACCGGGAGAAATGTTTTTTCAACAACTGGAACACGCAGAAAGGATCCTGCAGGGTGTTGTCCCGCTTGGGCACGCCGTTTTCATCCAGCTGATAAGCCCAGGTCGCTTTATCATAGGACTTCTTTTCCGGATTGAACCCTGAGAATAAACCGTCCTGGAAATCGAATTTCGGATCAACCAAGAACGAGGCATTGGTGTATTCCAGGACGTATTCTTTTTGGTAAAGGTCGTTAGAAAGGATGTGATTGATCATCCCGCCCACAAATGGGATATCGGTTCCCGGGCGCAAAGTGCAGTAAATATCGGCTTTGGAGGTGGTCCGGGTGTAGCGGGGATCAACGTGAATGA